>DASTVU010000304.1:0-7976 GCA_035758935.1 Pyrinomonadaceae bacterium
TTCTCCGAGTCGCTTTCACAACCATCGACATCGGTCCACGCCGCACAATTTATTACGGCGTCGGGTCGTTCATTCACGATTACTGACTCAACCGCACTCGCGTCAGTAATATCAAGTCCCTTGTGATCGTAGCTGATAACCGCGTCACCGCCGGCTGAACAATGCTCCGCGAGCGCACTTCCTACCAGGCCCTTCGCTCCCGTAATCAGTATTCTCAATCCGCTATGACCTCGGTTCCATACTGGGCTTTGTAATACTCTCGATAAGCCGGATTTCTGACTTTTTCAATCCACTGCCCATTTTCACGGTACCAATCGATTGTCTTCTTCAGACCACTAATCCAGGTTTCGCGTGGCTTCCAATCCAGTTCTTTTTCGACCAGCGACGGATCGATCGCATAACGGCGATCGTGTCCAGGACGATCTTTTACGAACTTGATCAGACTGCGCGGTTTACCGAGCGCGTCGAGCACGCTCTCCACAACCTCGAGATTTCTGCGTTCGTTGCGGGCGCCGATATTGTAAACAGCTCCCGGGCGCCCGTTCTCGATCGCCGCGAGAATCGCTCGACAATGATCCTCGACATAGATCCAGTCGCGCACATTCATCCCGTCTCCGTAAACAGGAACGGGCGCGTTGTTCATAGCATTAGCAAGCATGAGCGGCAGAAACTTTTCGGGAAACTGTCGGGGCCCATAGTTGTTTCCGCAGCGCGTAGTAATTGTGTCGAGTCTGAAAGTGTGATGGGCCGCACGAACGAGATGTTCCGCCGCAGCTTTGGAAGCAGCGTAAGGACTGTTCGGCGCAAACGGCGAGGTTTCCGTAAAGAAACTGTCGTCGTTTTCAGGCAGACTTCCCATCACTTCGTCGGTCGAAACCTGCACAAAACGCTTTACACCCTTTGCACGTGCCGCATCGAGCAAAACCTGTGTGCCGATAATGTTGGTCCTGAGAAATTCATCTGCCGAGGCAATGCTCCGGTCTACATGCGATTCGGCAGCAAAGTTCACAATGACGTCGGTGTTTTGATCCAGATTTGCGAGGACAGCCGCCGTATCGGCAATATTGGCGCAAACAAAACGGTGCCTGCTGGAGTCGAGTCCTTCGAGGTTATCAGGGTTACCCGCATACGTGAGGGCGTCCATGTTAACTACGCGGCAATCCCGAATTTCGTCGAGTAGCAGGCGAACGAAGCAGGATCCAATAAAACCCGCACCACCTGTAACGAAGAAAGTTTTCATAGAATTTATTTTTCAACCGAAAATGACGGTGTTAAGATACACGCCTCTGAGCTTCGAAACAAAAATGTCATCGAATTACAATTTGACCTTAAGGGGAAAATCGACTATTACATCCCCCGCTTTTTAGAGACTAGGTCGCGTGACCTCCTCGCTCAGAGTAAGTGGAGCTATTGGTCCACTCCATGCAAAGTTTCATGCTAACTATTGACTGGTAAAACCGCTGGTCATAGTGTCTGGCCACTTTTCAGACTAAAGCCACTGCTAGTAATTTTCGCAGACTAAATCCGGCGATAAGTTCTTCCTATTTAATCGGGCACAAGGGCCCGGGTCTCCTCGCGTGAGACATCATCGAATCAGTCCTCAAGGAGAAAACCCAGAATGATCAATGCTTCGCCCTCGAAAAGTAGATCCCTTTACAGTGGGCCGCGCTACCTGTTTCTCGCGGTTTTCATTGTTGTTGGGGCGCTTCTGGCCGTCCCACTTTTTATCGGATCGGCCTCTTCTCCCACAACGCCCATTGATAGAAGTCTAATTACACATAAGCTTGATAATTCGACATTTTCCTCGCCTGAGAGTGTCGTGTTTCGAAATTTCAACTTTCTAATGCCGCAAGCCGCTGCACCCACGGTGGCCACATTTGCGAGCAACTGCACCGATCCCAAAACGGTTTTCAATGTCCAGGATACCGACCTGACTGTTTGCGCGAAGTATACCGGCGCAAGTTCGGGTTGGAGAGTCATCTGGTCCAATGCACGTTTCACCGCGGTTCAGAGCACCGCGGTCACGGGTGCTAACGGCAGCGCGACTTTTACGCTGAATGTGAATTCGAGCCTGGGTGATTGGCGCGTAATTCTTTTCGAGCCAATCGGTGGAACAGTGCAGGCCATAACTTCTTTTACGGTTGTTGATGAAACTAATCCAACCGCCGATTTGAGCGTTTCGAAGAGTGCGATCTCCAGCACCTCCTCGTCGGGAGGTCAGGCGATCTTCTCCCTTCAGGTAACCAACAATGGTCCAAGCCCGGCTAGTTCCGTGCAACTATCGGACGATGTTCCGGCAAACACAACCTTCCAATCTTTCGATCAACTCGGTGGACCAACGTTCAATTGCACCAGTCCAAACGTAGGTGAGACGGGTTCGACCGTCTGTACCATCGCCAGCCTTGGACGCGGTGAAACAGCGTTCTTCCTGGCCACCTATCAAATCGGCACCGTTCCAAACGGAACCGTGATTTCGAATACGTCCACCGTCACCAGCGGGACAACCGATCCTCCGAATCAAAATGGTGACGACAACAATACTTCCACGGCGACCGTAGACGTCCTTAACGCTCCATGCCAGCTCTCCACTCAGGAAAACATCACGGTGAGTGCGGATGCAGGTCAGGCAGGTGCGGTAGTGACCTACGCGACGCCGACTGGAACAGGCGACTGTGGTACAGCGTCCACGGGCGAGGGTGGCGAGACGATTCCGGCTATAAGCTGCAATCCGCCTTCGGGCTCATTCTTCCCGGTGGGAGCAACTACCGTGCTCTGTACCGCCCAAACTGGAGCGGCGAGCAGTTTTCTGGTTACCGTAGATAATCCGGGCGCGCTCTCAATCTCGCTTAACGGCGCGAATACGTTGACGCTGGAATGCGGTCAGCGATTCGGAGACCCCGGAGCAACAGCAATCAATGGCTCAGGTCAGAGTATTGAAGTCATAGTTAGCTATACCGGTGGCTTTAATGACGAGTCGCCTGCTGCTGGAACGTATACGGCCACTTACACGGCGACTGAAGGCGCGAACTCTGTTTCGACCACTCGCACCCTCAATGTCACCGACACTGAAGGGCCCGCGATCACAGTCGACGGCGCGAACCCATACAGGATTCAACAAGGCTCATGCTCGCCGTTTGTAGATCCCGGCGCAACAGCCTTCGATTCCTGCGCGGGTCCGAAGCCGGTCACCACCTCGATCTCCGGGCCAGGTGGAGCAACTTCCATTAACACGGCAATTGCCGGCACCTACATCGTCACTTACACAGCGACAGACGGAACCAACCAATCGACTGCGACTCGAACCGTGATCGTTGGAACGTTCCCCGAAGACGAAGTGGACCAGCCCGGCACGGCCAATGTTCCACCAACAATCACTCTCAACGGCGATGACCAAATCACGCTCGAGTGTGGTAACGGCTTTACCGATCCCGGCGCCGTCGCGACAGTTTGCGGCAACCCGGTGACGGTAACTACTACCGGGACCGTGAATCCAAACGCGCCCGGAACTTACACGATCACCTACTCCGCGTCAGCCAATGGCTTTACGACTGAGGTGACACGAGTAGTGACCGTGGAGGACACCGTTGCGCCGGTAATTACGCTCAACGGTGCTAATCCGATGGTGGTTGGATTCGGCACAGTCTTTACCGATCCTGGTGCGACTGCGTCGGATGGATGTGCGGGTGACCTGACATCGTCAATTGTCGTGACGGGAAGCGTTGATACCAATACCGTTGGTTTTTACGCGTTAACGTATACGGTGAGTGATCCGTCAGGACATAGCGACACCAAAGTGAGGACCGTAGAAGTATCGCCTTATAACTTCACGGGCTTCTTCTCACCCATTGATAATCCGCCTACGCTGAATGAAATGAAAGCCGGTGCGGCTGCTCCAGTCAAATTCAGCCTGGGTGGCAACCAGGGGCTAGACATCTTCGCGGCGGGTTCGCCAAGCTCGGTGCAGGTCAGCTGCAGCTCGGGAGTGCCGATCTCAGACGTCGAAGAAACTGAGACCGCGGGTCAAAGCTCGCTGAGCTACGACGCTGCTTCCGATCGATACAAATACACTTGGAAGACCGAAAGCTCCTGGAAGAACACGTGCCGTCAGCTCACAGTCACGCTAAGAGACGGGACAGTTCATATAGCGAACTTCAAGTTCAAGTAAGTCAAGATTCGGGCGGGCGGCGTCACCTCGACGCCGCCCAAGCGCGATTTTCATCGAGGAATGGTCAACAAATTAATAGTTTCAATGACCAAATACTCTCTATTTAACTGCGGGGAAATTCGGCGCAACAGTGAACAGAAACAAACCCTTGTTCTACTGATGGCCCCCCACGACCTTCAACTAAAGGAGACTAAAAATGAGTAAGTTTCGGTTCACGATCAAGGTTATGGCAATCGCGATCTTCATGTTTGCTACAGTCTCGATCGCCCAGGCACAGGCCTCCCGTACATGGGTGTCCGGCGTTGGGGACGATGCTAATCCCTGTAGCCGTACTGCCCCATGCAAAACCTGGGCTGGCGCCATCTCCAAGACCGCGGCCTGCGGTGAGATTGATGCCCTCGATCCAGGTGGTTTCGGTGCAGTGACGATCACGAAGTCGATCACGCTGGATGGCACCGGCACGTTTGCGTCGATCCTTGCTTCCCTAGTAAACGGGATCATCATCAACGCTGCGTCCACCGACGTAGTCACCATTAGAGGACTTTCCATTAACGGTTTCTGTAACGGGATAAATGGCATCAACATCCTGCAAGCCAAGACGGTGAACGTGGAGGATTGTGTAATCTTCAGGTTCAATACCGGCAACGGAATTACTGTTAATGAAACTTCGTCGACAGGATTAAACCTTAACGTTCGGAACAGCGTTATTCGTGACAACACACTTGACGGAATCAATACGACCAGTACGACTGGCAACGTCAACGTCACACTTGAACACGTATCGCTGATCGGCAACGGTAACGGTCTCCACGCGCGCTCGGGCACGAGAGCTACAGCCCGTAATTGCGTGTTCTCCAACAACACAACGAACGGCATTTTCGCGGACGCAGCAGGTGCTCCGCTCGTGAACGTGTTTGTGTGGGATAGCCAGATTCTGGGGAACGGCGGTAACGGCGTCAGAGCCGGTAACGTCGGTAATGCCGGAACCTCGGGTGTCACCATCAACCAAAACCAGATCGATCGCAACACGGGCAATGGCGTGTTGATTAGTACCGGTGGGGTAGTCAACACCTTCGGTAACAACTCGATTCTGGGCAACGGTGTTGATGGTTGCGCAGGCTGTAACCCAGTTGGACCTGGTGCCTAATACTTTCCTTTTTGGAAAGATGGCCTAAGATGAGGCGGCTAGTCTAAACGACTAGCCGCCTTTTTCGATCTGGCCACAAAAGGCACAAAATCACAAAATGGATTTTCTGAGGAAGAGTTATGAAATTCTTATTGGCAATTCTCGTAGCATCACTGGTTTTAGTGCAGGCGCCGGCGGCGAAGCTCAATGGACGATGGAAGGTGAAGTTCAAGATGTCGGGACTCGAGAAGAATGTGATATTTGAGGCGAAAGAAAATGGCGCCGGCTCTTTTAAGCTGCTCGACACGGGGGTCGATGACAAACCGGTTGCGGAGCCTGTTCCCGGCGTTTGGTCGCAACTGACAAATGACCGCGTCAGCTTTTCAGGTGAAACCGAATTACCACTCGGCACGTGCTGTCGAGAGATCGGAACGATGATGTTCAAGGGAAGATTCACCTCCGCCAATGCGATCTCGGGAACAGTAATCTTCGTGACGAGCGTGGACCAGGAAGAGAGTGCCTTTAAGTTTCGTTCGGAAGTCGGCACCTTCGAGGCCACAAAACTTTAGCCACAAAAAGGCACCAAAAGCACAAAATGAGATTTGATTTCATTTTTTGAGCTTTTTGTGCTTTTTTGTGGCTAATGGCTGATGGTTATTCGCATGGTGGCTATGCTGAGGCGCTGGCTGAATTCGGTTCGCCGAAGTTATTGGCCCGCTGCGGTGGCTGGTTGTTGGAGCGAGCGATTCCAAATACTCCATATCGCGATGCTATGGGTTGCTATCCGCTGTTTGCCTGTGATGACTGGTCAACACTCGATCGGGATTTGGAGGAACTTAGCGACGAACTGGTGAGTGTCGCTCTGGTCGCCGATCCCTTTGGCAATCACGATCCTGAGTTGCTGCAAAAATGTTTTCCCGACGTACACGTTCCTTTCAAGGAACACCTGGTGACTGACTTGTCGCAGTCGCCCGAGTCTTTTGTTGATCCACAACATCGACGCAAAGCTCGACGCGCCCTCGAGCGACTGAACGTCGAACACTGCGACGATCCTTTGCACTTCGTTGACGACTGGATCAACCTCTATGCTAACTTGATCGAACGTCACGGTATTCATGGTCTAAGTGCGTTTTCAGCGGCCTCGTTCAAGGCGCAACTGGCTGTACCTGGCATTTCTATGTTCCGCGCTATGCATGATGGCAAAACAGTCGGGATGACTTTGTGGTACGCCGATCGCGGCGTTGCCTACTACCATCTCGGCGCATACAGCGACACGGGATATGAACTGGAAGCATCGTTTGCACTTTTCTGGCGAGTGCTCGATCACTTCGCAAACCAGCGCGTGCAATGGCTAAACCTCGGCGCGGGCGCCGGGCTCGCAAACCAAACAGACGGCCTGACGCGTTTCAAACGCGGTTGGGCCACCGGCACACGTCCGGCATACTTCTGCGGCAGAATCTTTGACCGCACGAAATATGAAGAAGCAATGAGAGCGCGAAACATCGAGCTTTCAGATTATTTTCCCGGCTATAGAAAAGGTGAGTTTGGCTGAATGGTGGAGAAAAAATATCTCCGCATTGTTTCGCACTACGAAGCGTGTCTCGAGCAACACGGCGATTCACACCTCGGTGTCGACTGGCCCAAGGCTGACGACGTGCAAAAGCGTCATCGAGTGATGCTCGAAGTGATCAAACCCGACTCACGCAGCGAGAAAGTTAGCCTGCTCGATTTCGGCTGTGGCGCCGCACACCTAAACGATTACATTCTCGCCCACGACCTGAAGAACATTCAGTACGCAGGACTCGATTTGTCGGAGAAGTTTGTGCGACTGTCGCAGAGTAAGTTTCCCGAGAACCAGTTTTTTTGCCTCGATCTGCTCGACGACACCGCGTCGCTCCCGGAGTTCGATTACATCGTTCTGAACGGCGTCTTCACCGAAAAACGCGAACTCTCTTTTGACGAAATGCTTGCTTACTTCAAACAACTGATCACGCGCGTGTTCGACCACGCGCGCGTCGGAATCGCTTTCAACGTGATGACCAAGCATGTGGATTGGGAGCGCGACGATCTTTTTCACTTACCATTTGATACTCTTGCAGAGTTTCTGAAAAAAGAACTGACACGGAATTTCGTTTTCCGAAACGATTACGGGCTTTTCGAGTACACGACCTACGTTTATCGCGAGAGCAACTGAGCAATGGCTAAAGTGATCATTTTTGGAGTTCAGGACTTCGCGCAACTGGCGAAGTTCTACCTGCAACATGACAGCGAGCATGAAGTTGTTGCCTTCAGCGTTGACGAGCAATACATGCCCCTGGAGAAGACGTTTGAGGGATTGCCTGTCGTGGCATTCGAGAATGTCGAGACGACTTATCCACCGACGGAGTTCAAGTTCTTCGCTCCAATGTCACCAAGCCGCATGAACAGACTGCGCGAATCCGTGTATCAGAAGATCAAAGAAAAGGGATACGACTTTGTCAGCTACGTGAGTTCGAAAGCGACAGTCTTTCCCGGCGCTCAGATCGGCGACAACTGTTTTATCCTCGAAGACAACACGATTCAGCCGTTCACGTCGATCGGTAACAACGTTGTCCTCTGGAGCGGCAATCACATCGGGCATCACAGCGTCATCAAGGACCACGTTTCGTTTACGTCGCACGTCGTGCTTTCCGGTCACTGCACGGT
>DASTVU010000305.1:0-8211 GCA_035758935.1 Pyrinomonadaceae bacterium
CAAGGTGGCCAGGAGACTGGTAGTCAGCAGGGTGGTCAGTTCGGTGGCCAAAAAGGAGCGCGAAATCTGGACGAGGATGACGAGTTTGACACTGGTAAATCCGGTGGTCAGAATCGCGGCGGACAGAATCGCTAATTGAAACACAAACTCTCTTCTTTTCTGCATTGAGCACGGACGTAATGCGCCGTGCTCATTTTTTTATCCTCTGAAGACTGCCGTCGCCACTAATCGATCTGCTGGAACTACGAGCGACTCGCTCCGCCTCCCCCATCACGCGCAACACATTCGCACCGAGAATCTTCCTGATATCTCGTTCGCTATAACCGCGCTTGAGTAACTCGTACGTGATGTTTGGCAACATCGAAACATCCTGCGCACCCTCAGGCATGTCGTTCGCGCCATCAAAATCAGCACCGATGCCGACGTGATCGACACCCGCGATCTTCACGATGTGATCGATATGATCGATCAACTTCGAGATCGGGAGCGGCGGCAACGGATTTGCCGCTTCGAGCTTGTCGCTCTCTTCCGCGCGTCGTTCCGGATCGTTTTTGTACTTCTCGTCAATCGCATCCTGCTGCGCTTTTAGTCGTCGATCGCGCTCCGCGCTCTGCGGCGAAACTGTGGCTGTGTCAACAAACACGCTGTAGAAATTCACCTGGACCACGCCGCCATTCTTTGCGATCCGGCGCAGAAGATCGTCGGGAATGTTTCGCGGGACGTTGCTGAGAGCGCGTGCCGACGAGTGCGAAGCGATAATGGGTGCTTTCGACACGTCAAGCGCATCGCTCATCGTTTTGTCTGACACATGCGAAACGTCGATAAGCATTCCCAGTCGATTCATTTCGCGCACGACTTCCTTGCCAAACTCGCTTAGACCATTGTGTTTCTTATCACCGCGTCCGGCATCGGCCCAATTGTTCGTGTTGTTCCAGGTCAACGTCATATAACGGACGCCTAGCCGGTAAAACTCGCGCAACGTCGCAAGCGAGTCTTCGATCGCGTGTCCGCCCTCGATTCCCATCAACGCCGCGATCTTCCCTTGTCTCTTGGCGCGCCGGATGTCGGCGACTGAAGTCGCGATCATCAAATCTCTCGGATGGCGTTCGACAGCACGGTAAACAGAATCGATCATGTCCAAAGTGCGACGCGTCGAGCCGCCATGTTCGACGTACCATGGTTTGACGTAGAGAGAAAAGAATTCCGCAGTCAATCCACCTTTCTTCATACGTTCGATGTTGGTGCGATACGGAGCAGGAGGAGTTCCACTCAGATCGAAATCGTCGTTGGTCATCGGGGTTGTTACGTCGTTATGCGTGTCGATGACGATCGCGCGCCGGTGGATCTGTAGCGCCCGCTGCCAGAGTCGTTCGTCACGCGTCTGGGCGACTGTGGGAACTACGGTTGACGTAAAAAACAGACCGAGTAAAACCAACACAGAAGATTTTTGGAGTAGCATGAGTTCACCTTTCATCATGTCATATGAAGCGGTATCATCCAGAGTCATGTCAATTCTGATTGCTGAAGATAACATGGCCCAGCGCCATTACCTCCGCGAGATTCTCGAAAAGGAGTTTCCGTCACACGTTCCCGTTTTCGAGGCTGGCGATGGCGAAGAGACCGTGAAAATCGCTCTGGACGAGAGGCCGGACGTCTGCATTCTCGATATCCAGATGCCAAAACTCTCGGGCGTTAAGGCCGCACGAGCCATCTGGCGCGACTTCCCAACCGCGCGCATCATCTTCTGGACACAGTTTCCCCACGAGATCTACATCAACGAGATTCGCAAGATCGTTAAGTCTGTCGACCCGCCGCCGGCTTACGGCTTCATCCATAAAAACAATCCGGAGTCGCGATTTCTCCGTTTTGTCGCGGCCGTACTCGAAGACGGAGCCGACATGATCGATCCCGCGTTCAAGGATTCGTTCAAGCGGCCGCTCCTGACTGAGTTTGAAGCTGAAGCTCTCTACTATCTCGCGCTCGGTCTTTCAAATTGGGCTATCGCACGCAAGTGTTCGTTGAGTTTGCGCGGTGTCGAAAGCCGGCTCGCGACGCTTTACGAAAAACTTTTCGTGTCCCTCCCTGAAGGCACCGATCAGGAAGCGTATGAGAAACTTGCGTACAACATTCGCACGCGCGCATTTTTTGAAGCACTCCGGCGCGGACTATTGAACAGCGACGAACTCGAGAAAGCCTCAAACGATCTCGAAGCCTGGCTCGAAAAAGATCGGAAGCGCTTCAACGAAGAACAAAAACGAGAACTCGCCTCGAAGAAGAAATGAGGCCACAAAAAGGCACAAAAAGCACAAAAGGTTTTCTTCAAGTATTTTGTGCTTTTTGTGCCTTTTTGTGGCTAACTTTTCTTTTGTTGCCTTTTGGTGGCTCTGCACAAACAGGTGAATCGCAACCAACTGCATCGCCGTCACCTTCTCCATCGCCGTCTCCCTCACCATCGCCAACACCGATAACCGGTTTGCATCAATGGGGGGCCGTGACGCTGTTTCACGGTTTGCCTTCGGATCGTGTGCGAGCGATTGCGCAGACGCCCGATGGAGCGATGTGGTTTGGCACTGAGACTGGTCTCGCGAAATTCGACGGACGTCGAACGCAGACGATCAACGATCTTGCTTTGCCCGCGCGGCGCATTCTCGCGCTCCTAACTGATAAAGAGGGGGCGCTGTGGATCGGCACTGAAGGCGGCGCTCTACGTTTCCATGATGGCCAGTTTCTAAAGGCAAATGAGACCTCAGGCGAACCAATTACCGCAATCGCCGCCGATCCATCCGGCGCGGTGATCATGACTTCCGAACAAGGGCGTGTTTATGTGAGCCGCGCGCGTGTCGTAGTCACAGCCGTCAGCAGTGGCATCACTGATAATGAAACCACAACGGTGAGCCGCACCGTTATCGACACACGCGCGCTTCTGAATCGACCACTCGAAAGCAGCGATCGTGAACGACCTGGACCACTTCCAATTACAAGTATCAGCGCGGCGAACGGCCGCATCTTTGTTGGCACGCTCAGCCGTGGCGTACTTGAAATCGCGAACGGTGCCGCCAAAGAAAGTCAGATGAAACCGCCGGCTTTCTTTGTCAACGCATTGGAACGCGATCAGGACGGCAATCTCTGGGTCGGCGCGCGCGCCAGAAAAGAAGAGCCGGGCACGCTTTCCGGTGATGAACTTTCCGGGTTGAAACGGCACGAAGAAGCCGCGACAGGCCCCGTCATGGCGCTGAAAGGAATCGAAGACGAGATGTGGGTTGGCACCGACGGGCGCGGCGTCTTCCGAATCTCGAAAACAAAGGTGCAGCGATTCACCTTCGACGGAACTGCGGGCGGACTTCGTTCGGATCACGTCTACGCGATCTTCGCCGATCGCGAAGGTGTCATTTGGTTTGGCACTGACCGCGGCGTCTGTCGTTACGATCCAGATGCTCCACGTGTCGAAACAGTTGGCGACAACGCCGACACCAATTACGTTCGCTCACTTTTCCAATCAAGCGGCGGGCGCACTATTGCCGGCACAAATCGTGGACTGTTTGCTTACGACGATCAATCCGCGACGTGGAATGCGGTTCCCGGTCTTGGTCGCAACATCATCTATGCGGTCGCGGAGGATAAATCCCAACGACTGGTCGTTGCTTCAGCCAGTGGGTTATACATCGCACCCAGATCAGCGGGTCGGATTGAAGAACAGACATTTACCCGCGTTGAAACTGGTACCGGGGGTCCCGACACAACGGGAAGTGTGCGCGCGGTCATTCAGTTTCGCGGAGCGACCTATTTTGCGATTTACGGTCGCGGCATCGATCGTCTGGACGGTGGACGCAGCAGTCTCACATGGTCTAACACTGCTGCCACCGCTCGTGAAGTGCTCAGCCTGCTCGCGGACGGTGAGGAACGAATCCTGATTGGAACCAGTCGCGACGGCGTGCTTGTCTCTGACGGCAAAACGATTCGCGACGAACTGGCATTTACTGCTATGAAGAACACGGCAGTCAGATCGATGGTGCGAACTCCTGACGGCGTACTGTGGTTTGGGACTTCGTCCGGAATCTTTGTCTGCCAGCCTGGCGCTGCCTGCAATTTTACGGTTCAAAACACCGATGCTCGTTACCTCGTTCCAACTCTGTCAGAGAAAACAAATGAAATGTGGTGCGGCACACGGGGCAATGGGCTGTTGCGGATCCTGCTTGATCCGGTTGTTGGGCCAGTTGTTTCGGAACTCGATTCCGAGCAGGGCTTGCCGTCGCAAAATGTTTTTGCGGTCCAGCCATTACGGAAAGCTGATGGCAGTGACCTTGTTCTGATCGGTACGAATCGCGGCGTCGCACGTTACGAACCGGGACGTTTGGAGCCGTCGTTATCGGCGACGCGAATCTTGAGTAAACGCGTGCATGCGCCATCGGAGTTGCAGGCTGGATTGAATCTCGAATATCCGCAGAACAGTCTATTGCTTGAGGTGACAGCAATCAGCAGTCGCACGTTCCCCGAGCAGTTTCAGTATGCGTTCACACTTGTCGACGGCAAAGGGCAATCGATCAAACAGAAACTGTCGCGCGAGTCGCAGTTCACGATGGAGGGCTTGAAACCGGGGACGTACACCGTAACGGCACGTGCTTTTACAAAAGACCTTACGGCATCGGCGCCTCTGAGTTTTTCTTTCACCGTTGCTAAAGCTCCGTTTCCGTGGACCTCGACGGCGCTCGCAATTCTCTTAGCGCTCGCTTTGCTGGCTCTCTTGTGGGCCATCCTCGAACGACGACGGATCGTTGCCACGAGTGCGGCTCTCGTCGACGCAAATCGCGAACTTGCTGACGCGCGTCTGAATCTCGCAAACGAAGCCGAACGCGAGCGACGCAGAATCTCTCGCGATTTGCACGATCAAACTCTTGCCGATCTCCGTCACCTGGCATTGTTGACCGATCAGATCAAAGTCAACGGCGACTCAACCGGCAACAATCCGACCGTGGCACTGAGAAGTGAGATCGAAACGATTTCGCAGGAAGTGCGGCGTATTTGTGAAGATCTCAGCCCATCTGTGCTTCAGAACGTCGGTTTCGCAGCGGCGCTCGAGTTTGCACTCTCGCACGCTGTTCAGGACGCACCTGCGGAGAAGCGCTTTGTCTACGAGTTTCATTGTGATGATGCGATAGAGGAACGAAGCGAGCTGTCGGCAAGTGTGCAAATGCAGATCTATCGCATCGTGCAGGAAGCAGTGAACAATATCTGGCGTCACGCTGAAGCGACGGAAGTGAAGATGTTTGTGACCAGTTCAGAGGAAGGTGATTTTTCATTGCGCATTGAAGACAACGGGCGTCCGTTCAAATCGCAGCACACAAATTCTGAGGGTCGAGGACTCGCCAACATGCGCGCGCGCGCGGGTCTGATCGATGCGCGAATCTCCTGGGAGCCACGCGAATCGGGCGGCACTATTTTTACTTTGACGAAAGCGGCCATTGCCAATGCGCGAACTTCTTAACATCGCTCCGGAAGTAGCAAACGCTCTTCAAGAGCAACGTCCCGTTGTGGCTTTGGAATCGACAGTGATCGCGCATGGGTTGCCGCGTCCACAGAATCTTGAAACCGCACATCGCCTGGAAACAGTTGTTCGTGACGCCGGCGCAACGCCGGCAACGATTGCGATTCTCGACGGCAAGTTATCCGCCGGTCTCACTGACGATCAAATCCGATTACTCGCTGACGGCAACGACATACGAAAGATCAGCACGCGAGACATCTCAATCGCCGTCGCACGAGGCTGGAACGGAGCCACGACAGTCGCTTCCACGATCTGGATTGCGCATCGCGCGGGAATAAAAGTCTTTGCGACCGGCGGCATCGGCGGAGTTCATCGTGGCTCATTGCCTGATGTTTCGGCCGATCTTCCCGAGCTGGCACACACGCCGATCATCGTCGTTTGCTCAGGCGCCAAGATCGTTCTCGACTTGCCTGCCACACGCGAGTGGCTCGAAACACACGGCGTCACAGTCGTTGGCTATCAATGTGATGAGCTTCCGGCTTTTTACTCACGACAAAGTGGACTCCCGATCGATGCACGCGCTGAAACACCGGAAGATGTCGCGGGCATCTTTCATGCGCAACGATCTCTCGGGCTTGAATCGGCGTTGCTTGTCGTAGTGCCTGTTCCTTTGGAGTTTGAAGTTCCCGTAGAAGCGCTCCAGCAAGTCCTGGCAACAGCTTTGGAAGACGCGGAATGGAAAGAAGTCACCGGAGCCGCGTTGACTCCGTTTCTGCTGAGTCAAATGGCTGAACGAAGTGGCGGCGCAACGCTGCGAGCGAACATCGCACTGCTTGAGAACAACGCGCGCGTGGCAGCCGCGATTGCGAGAGCCCTCGGTTAGTTGTACTCTTCTGAACGCACCCCCAACAAACTGATTGCTTTGAGGAGGATCCCATGGCGGACGATAACACGTGTAAGAATCCAAGCTGTACATGCCCACCGCAAGAGGGTGGGAAATACTGTAGTGCTTCATGCGAAGGCGCAGGCGATACCATTGAGCTTGATTGCGACTGCGGGCATGAAGCGTGCGGCGGCAATTTTTAGAACGCAGATTACGCAGATTAGAAAGAATTAATCTGTGTAATCTGTGGATGCTAGTTTGAGGAACTGGGTCGCAAGCTTGGGCCCAGTTCCCTCGTCTTCATGCCGGAAGAAGACGTACGTATCTTTCCACTTCTGCGTCTGCATCCATTTGATCCACTTCTTTAGATCCGAGACTGAATACTTAACCCGCCGCAAACGCAGGTAACCCCAGTCGGCAGTCTTCTCCTTGTAAATCTCTGGCAGGTCTTCTGTATCGGAAACAACCAACACGCGATTCTCGCTGCGCAACAGTGTGAAGACATCGTCGTCAAACCACGTCTCGTGACGAAAGTCGAAAGCGACCGGAGTGTCGCGCGGCAGTTGCTTCAAGAAAGTTTGCAACCGACCGAGATCCTTCTTCATGTCTGACGGCAGACGAAAGATAACGGCACCTAAACGGTCATCGAGTGCCGAGACTGTTTCTAGCATTAAGCGTGTTGGGTGGGCGGCATCTCTCAGGCGTCTGAAGTGAGTAATTCCTTGTGAAGCTTTTATTGAGAAACGGAAACTCTCGGGCACCTGCGTCTTCCAGCTTTCCACGAGATTCGGTTGCGGCACCCGATAAAAAGTATTATTCAACTCAACGGAGTGGAAGCGCTCCGCGTAGTAAGCGAGCATGTCTTTAGGCGAAAGCTTCTCCGGATAAAACTTTCCCTTCCATTCCTTGTAACTGTATCCACTCGTGCCAACGTAGAGCATTGCCGATTTCCAATTGCCGATTGCCGATTTGTTCATAAAATACCTCAACAGCTGAGAACCCAGAAATTGGCAATTGGCAATTGGCAATCCACTGTGGTACACAACCACGCATGTCGACCGTTACAAACATTGAATCAGTGCTTCATGAGGAGAGGCTGTTTCCACCGCCAGAGACTTTTTCAGAGCAGGCACACATAAAGTCGATGGCAGAGCTCGAAGAGCTGCGTGCCGCGGCTGCGGCTGACCCCGAAGCTTTCTGGGCTCGGCTAGCCGCCGAAGAACTTCACTGGTTCAAAACGTGGGATACGGTGCTGAAGTGGAACCCGCCTCATGCGGAATGGTTTGGTGGCGCCAAAATCAACATTTCCTACAACTGTCTCGATCGACATCTTCGAACGTGGCGACGCAACAAAGCAGCTCTGATCTGGGAAGGTGAGCCCGGTGAGACTCGTACGTTCACTTATCAACAACTTCACACCGAAGTCTGCAAGTTTGCGAACGTATTGAAGCACGCCAACATTCAACGCGGCGATCGTGTTGCGCTTTACATGCCGCTGATTCCGGAGTTGGCTATTGCCATGCTCGCGTGTGCACGTATCGGCGCCACACACTCCGTCGTCTTCGGAGGATTCTCCAGCTCTGCCCTGGTCGATCGCATCAACGACGCCAGTTGCAAGCTTGTCGTTACTGCCGACGGCGGTTGGCGACGCGGCAGCGAAGTCAAACTCAAAACAGCAGTCGACGAAGCATTGAAATCAACGCCATCAGTTAACGCGTGTATCGTGGTCCAACGCACCGGCTCACCCCAACACATGGAACCGGGACGCGATTTTTGGTGGCACGAACTGATGGAAACTGTCGATGCTTCTTGTCCTGCGGAAGAGTTGGACAGTGAACATCCGCTT
>DASTVU010000306.1:0-5641 GCA_035758935.1 Pyrinomonadaceae bacterium
GGTGGTTTCAAGATGAAGGAAGAGCTCAAGGCTGTGTTGACTGAGTTGGGCCACCGAGTGCAGGACTTTGGCGCATATTCCGAAGATGCGGTCGACTATCCTGATTTCGCGCACGCGGTTGCACGCGCGGTCGCGGATGGAAACTCGGATCTCGGGATTATGATTGACGGAGCCGGCGTTGGCAGTGCAATGACGGCGAACAAGGTTCCTGGTGTTCGTGCTGCTGCGTGTTACTCGGTTGACGTGGCGCGCAACTCCCGAGAGCACAACGACGCGAACGTGCTGACCCTCGGAAGCAAAACGATCAACAGCAAACAAATGCGCGACATCGTTACCACGTGGCTTTCCACCGAGATCACCGAAGATCGACACCGCAAACGCGTTGCCAAGATCGACGCAATTCAGCGCCAGTACCAACGGTAGTTTTATCCACAGATTACGCAGATTATATAGAATCATCTGTGTAATCTGTGGATAAGCGGCCAAAATCTACCTCGTGCTAGAATGCTCCCGTCATGCCCTTTTCCAGCAACGGCGATTACGAAGCTCTAATTGACCAAATCACGGATGCCATTGTTGCCCGCCTCAATGGTGACGGCGTCGAGCAGGCGCAGATGTGTGGATGCACATCTGAGTGCTTCCACCGTTGTCCCGAACGAATGCACCGCATCGTCGACGCGGGCGCCGCGCGTATCGGTCTTGTGTTGGGCCAAACGGGGACTGCACGGGAATGGGCAGGCCTAATCGATCACACGCTTCTCAAGCCCGAAGCGACGGACGACGACATCAAAAAACTATGCCAGGAAGCCGCGACTTATCGCTTCGCGTCCGTGTGCGTTAATCCGACGTGGGTGCGAGTCGCCGCATGTAGTCTGCTCGGCAGCGGCGTTCCAGTTTGCACTGTCATCGGTTTCCCGTTAGGCGCCACACTGCCCGACGTCAAAGCGTACGAAGCGCGTCGCGCGATCCTGGACGGGGCAAGGGAAGTGGACATGGTGATCAACGTCGGCGCCCTGAAGAGTGGCGACGATTGTCTCGTCGAACACGACATTCGTTCAGTTGTTCAAGTTGCACATGAGTATGACGTAGTTTGTAAGGTGATCATTGAGACGGCGTTGTTGACCGATGATGAAAAGGTGCGCGCGTGTCAGGCAGCAAAGAAAGCCGGCGCCGATTTTGTGAAGACTTCGACCGGCTTCTCGAAAGGCGGCGCAACGGTTGCCGATGTAGCACTGATGCGACGTACTGTTGGATCGGAGCTTGGCGTCAAGGCATCAGGTGGTGTGAAAGGTCTCGAAGACGCGCGCAAGATGGTTGAAGCCGGTGCTACACGCATCGGCGCCAGCGTTGGTGTAAAGATCGCACAAGAAGCCGCGGGTAAAACGCCTGCCACTGTTGGGTCCTCCGCTTACTAGGACGGTGATCACAAATGCCTGCAAACCCCAAACTGTTGGCAGTCATTCTCGGCGGAGGCGCCGGTAATCGCCTCTTTCCGCTCACACAACAACGATCGAAGCCTGCAGTTCCACTCGGCGGTAAATACCGGCTCGTCGACATCGCACTTTCAAACTGCATCAACTCTGACATCCTGCGCACGTTTGTGCTGACGCAATACAACTCCGCGTCACTCAATCGTCATATCGCGCAAACTTATCGCTTCTCACCATTCTCAAACGGATTCGTGGAGATACTCGCAGCTGAGCAGACTCCGGAGAGTGGACAGTGGTTTCAGGGAACCGCAGACGCCGTGCGTCAGGTTCTGCCACATATTCGCAACTGGGGCATCGATACCCTCTTGATTCTTTCCGGCGATCATCTTTATCGCATGGACTATCGCGAGTTTCTCGAGCGCCACTATCAATCGAATGCGGACGTCACTGTTTCTGTAATTCCGTGCGAGGCGCGCGCAGCGAGTGAGTTCGGTTTGTTGAAGACTGACGAAACCGGACGCATCATCGAGTTCAAAGAAAAACCTAAAGGCGACGATCTGCTTTCAATGCAGGTCGACACCACAACACTGGGGCTTGATGCGAACGAAGCACAGCGACGTCCGTTTCTCGCGTCGATGGGAATTTACGTTTTCAAGTACGATCACCTGGAGCAATTATTGGCCGAGGATCCTTCGGCGATCGATTTTGGCAAGCATATTATTCCTGCAGCGATCAAGTCGCGCAAAGTGCAGGCATACATGTTCGACGGTTATTGGGAAGACATCGGAACGATTGGTGCTTTCTATCGCGCGAATCTTGATCTGACGACCAAGATTCCGAAGTTCAATTTATTTGACGCTGAAGCGCCGGTGTTCACACGCGCTCGCTACCTGCCTCCTTCGAAGATCGAAGAGACGGAGATCAATGATTCGATTATCGGCGATGGCTGCATTATCAATGGCGCGAAGATCACAAACTCTGTCGTGGGGTTGCGCAGCAGGATCTCGAAAGGAGTTCAGGTCGAGTCGTCGTTCCTGATGGGCGCCGACTTCTATCAGACGTTCGAGGAGATGCGCAGCGATCTCGGCAAGGATCTGCCACGCGTTGGGATAGGGGAGGGAACAGTCATCAAGCGCGCGATCATCGATAAGAACGCGCGCATCGGAAAGAATGCAAGGTTGTTGAATGAAGCCGGCGTGTCGGAGGCTGATGGACCTGGCAGTTCGTACTTCATTCGCGACAGCATCATCATCGTCCCCAAAAATGCTGTGATAGCTGATGGCACCATTATCTGATCGATAGCAAATGGCACCATTATCTGATCTGTCCAAGCATCGTACGAGATTAAAGTGCTCTCTCTAAGGTTTTACTTTAACTATATCCGTGTTCCCAACCACTGACTTTCACCCTGCTACTGTTCAGCGAAGCTCAACCAAACGTCGCAAGTCTTCAATCCCAAAGATCAAACTGCCGAAAGACAAGAACACTCTCGACGTCGAGATTGACGACCGGGTGGTGAAGCTCACGAATCTCAACAAGCCATTCTGGCCGAAGCTCGGCGTCACAAAGCGGGACCTCATCCAGTATTACCTCGACGTAGCGCCGGTGTTGCTCCCTCACCTCACGGAGCGCGCGATGGTGATGAAGCGTTATCCGAATGGCGCCGAAGGTGAATTCTTTTTCATGAAGCGTGCGCCGTCGCCGCGACCTGACTGGATTGACATCTGCAACATCGAGCACGAGTCAGGAAACATCATCAACTTTCCGATGATTCAGGACGTCGCGTCATTGATGTGGGTGATAAACCTTGGCTGCATCGATCTTAACCAATGGTATGCGCGCTGCGACGACGTCGATCGCCCTGATTATGTGCACTTTGATCTCGATCCCGTTCCAAATGCTTCGTTTGCAAAAGTCTGTGAGGCGGCGCTCTTTCTCAAGCTCGCTCTCGACTCCATCAAGATCCCAAGCTTTGTGAAAACAACCGGCTCGAAAGGCATTCACATCTACATTCCCATCAAGCATGGACCAACTCAAAAACAGGTGTGGATGTTTGCGAAAGAGTTTGCGCAGGCAGTTGCCTCGCAGGCGCCGAAGCTGTTGACTGCGGTGTATCAAGTCTCGAAACGGCCGAAGGGGAGGGTGCTGGTTGACTACAATCAGAATGCTTGGGGACGCACGCTCGCTTCAGTCTATTCAGTCAGACCAAATAGACTGCCATCGGTCTCGACACCCGTTACCTGGAAAGAACTCGAGCGCGGAATCTCGATTGAAGACTTCCGGATCGACAACGTACCCGCGCGTGTTCGTAAACTCGGCGACTTGTGGAAGCCGCTCACGGAGACGAAGGGCCGGTTTCGACTTGAAGCTTATCTTTAACAGTCGGCCCGCCTACACTTAACCTTCAGCATTATGGTTACCGTTTGACTTATTCAGCCACGGATCAGACGGATCAGAAACCAGATGAACACGGATCGATCCGTGTAAATCCGGCTCCGTGATCCGTTTTATCCGTGTTACCTGTTACTGTGCCACACCTTTGCTTTCGCGCCTTTCTTGCGGCGCTTCACTCCGGTGCGGCGTGGGATCTTCTTCGGATCGCCGGTCGCGGCTTTCTTAACGTCGCCACCTTCATCTTCTGCGATCTCTGCGAGCGAACGTCGCGTCAGGATCGAGACGGGTGCGATCTCAGTGACGTCTTCTTCGGTGGTGTAGTAATCGCGATGCTTGATCAGCAGCCATTGCCGTTCTCGCGTGCGCACTAGCACCCACGAACCTTTTAACTTCTCACCATCAAGCGTGAATTTGAAATCGCCTTTGCGCAAAGCGGCTTCAACGTCGTCGGTTGTTTCAGGCTTGTACGTTCCGTAATCCCAAACCATCACGGTGCCGCCGCCGTACTCGCCTTCCGGTATGACGCCTTCGAACTTCGCATAATCCACAGGATGATCTTCCACCTGCATAGCAAATCGCTTCACACTCGGATCGAGTGATGGTCCTTTCGGAACGGCCCACGACTTCAGCACGCCATCCACTTCGAGACGGAAGTCGTAGTGGAGTTGGGTGGCGCGATGTTTCTGGATCACAAACATGCGACCACTGCGAGTGCGTTTCTTTTTTGGACCGGGTTCAGGAGTCTTATCGAACTTCCGCTTCTTCTTGTACTCGGCTAGTGATGCCATGGAGGGAAGTGTAACGCTAAAGTGATTCTTTAAGTGTCGTGGAAATCTTGAAAATAGATCAATTCGAGCCGGCGGCCATCTCCTGTGGGATTTCTTCTTCAACGGAGAATAGGTCAGGCTGGATGGGATCGAGGCCCAGCGCTTCTCTCACGCGCGCGAAGCTGCGGCGATGAATCGGCAACGCGCCGAGCTCTTTCAGCGCGCGACAGTGCTCAGGTGTTGGATACCCTTTGTGAATGGCGAGACCGTAGCCGGAATACATCTGGTCCAGTTCGCGCATGTGAGCATCGCGGGTGGTCTTCGCGAGGATCGAGGCAGCGGCGATGCTGGCCGAGAGCGCGTCACCGCGGATGATGCCTCGTTGCGGCGTCTGGCAATTCGGGATCTTCCGGGCGTCAACAAGAATGAAATCAGGTTGTGAGTTCAAACCCTGAACTGCACGCTGCATCGCAAGCAGGCCGGCGTGATAGATATTTATCTTGTCGATCTCTTCGACCTCCGCAAACCCTACAGACCAGCACAGCGCATCCTGCTTGATCTGTTGTGCGAGTTCATCTCGTTTCTCAGGATCGAGAATTTTTTTAGAATCATTGAGACCGCGTAGTTTGTAATTCTGCGGCAGTATCACGGCACCCGCGACCACAGGTCCGGCGAGTGGCGCCATGCCCGCTTCGTCGCACCCTGCGACCATCCCGTAGCCTTGCGACCAGAGCTCAATCTCAAAACGCAGCAGAAAATGTAGTCGCTGACCTTCAGAACGGTTCTCACGGTATCTTTCGCGAATGCGCTTCGCGAGTTGATGTGCACCCTGGCGACGATCGACGTCCAGAGCTTCAAGTAAACCTTTAGGTACGCGTCGTCGACGCCGCACAAACAGGTCACTTAGTTCCGGGATTGATTTTTTGAGGAGGTCTTCCAAAGGAGTCATGACATGCGAAAAACTCTGCATGGATCTCTTACCACAAAGCCGCGCACACAGAAAAGCACACGCAGTGTTTTTTTCAAAGAGCTGTTATGCTAAAACGCGCA
>DASTVU010000307.1:0-3779 GCA_035758935.1 Pyrinomonadaceae bacterium
ATCCGTTGCTCAACCAAGGGCGGCCAAGGAGGGCCGCCCCTACAGTTACGCCCAAACCATAGCATTTTTGTGCAGGGACAATTCGTTTATCATCAAACTATGAATGTAGAACAACTGGATGAGCGAGCGGTGGCAAGAATCGCCGGTGCCATTGGTGAACCGGCGCGGGCGCGAATGCTGTTCTGCCTGATGGATGGACATGCGCGAACCAGCACTGAGCTGGCAGTTGTTGCCGATGTTTCGACCTCAACTGCCAGCGCGCATCTCAATCGTTTAAAAGCAGAGCGTCTCGTTAAAGTACTGACGCAAGGGAAGCACAGATTTTACAGTCTTGATGGACCAAAGGTCGCGCGCGTGCTCGAAGGTTTGAGCGTGTTGGCGGACCAGCCGCGCCGAAGGTTTGTTCCCAACACACCCACGCGTTTACGATCTGCGCGCGTTTGCTACGATCACATGGCTGGGACTCTTGGCGTCCAGTTGCACGACAGGTTCAAGGAGCTCAAATGGATATCGAATGGCGCTGGCGATGCTTACGAACTGAACGCAGCTGGGGAAAAGGCTCTTGATGATCTCAACGTCAATGTTGGGGAACTGCGGAGTTCGCGACGTCGCTTCGCTTACGCATGTCTTGACTGGAGTGAACGTCGTCCTCACATCGGCGGTGCTTTGGGTTCAGCTTTATTGGATACGGCAGTCAAAAGAAAATGGGTGACGAAAGATCTCGACAGCAGAGCGATACGTGTCACGAATATCGGACGCCGCGAGCTGCTGGCCCGTTTCGGCCTCGAAGTAGATTGATTGCTAATGTATAATCCTCACCCCCGCAAATCTCAGGACAAAGTGAAAACACACTCATGAAGGCTAAATCTGCTAAAAGTGCAGCGAAAACGCGCCAAACGAAGACGAACGACGATCCGATACGCGACTTCTACACCGAACACCCATTTCCACCGCCCATAGAAAATCTGGACCGCGCTCGCGACATGTGGCAGGACCAGAATATACACCGAGCCGAACATCATCTGCTTTGGCCCGACAAGGAATATCGTGCTGATCTTGATGTGCTTGTAGCGGGATGCGGAACCTGGCAAGCAGCTAAACATGCGATCTGTCATCCCGCATCCCGTGTGGTTGGAATTGACGTTAGTTCGACAAGTCTCGAGCATACCGAAAAACTGAAACAGAGCTACGACCTGAAAAATCTTGAAGTGCGGGAGTTGGCGGTCGAGAATGTAAAAGAATTGGACCAGCAGTTCGATCTGATCATCTGCACTGGCGTACTGCACCATCTTGTCGATCCTGATGCCGGTCTGCGTGCCCTTCGATCGGTGTTGAAACCCGACGGAGCAATGCACTTGATGGTGTATGCGCCTTACGGCCGCGCCGGCGTTTACATGATGCAGGAATACTGCCGCAGACTTGGTGTCGGAACTTCGCAAGAGGAGATCGGCGATCTCATGTCAGTGCTTAGGAATCTACCCGACAATCACCCGTTGCTGATCGCGCAGGGTGGTTCAAAGGAGTTCCCAAACGCCGATGCTTTGGCTGACGCAGTTTTGAACCCGCGCGATCGTTCGTACTCCGTTTCGCAAGTGTTCGACTTCCTTGAAAGCAATGGGCTGCAACTATCCCGGTGGTACTGGCAGGCGGCTTACTTGCCTCAGTGTATTTTTGTCGCCGGGACACCTCATGCAAGAAAACTAACTGCACTTCCGGAACGTGAACAGTACATGCAGATGGAATTGTGGCGAGCTCTGATGCCGAATCACAGTTTTGTGGCGCACCGAGACGACAGGAAGAATAACGGCGCAAAAATAACTTTCGACGACGACCGCTATTTGCGTTACGTGCCGGTTCGTCTTCCCTGGACCATCTGCGTCAGCGAACATTTGCCTCCGGGCGCCGCAGGCGCCCTTTTGAATCAGACGCACATTTTTAAGGATCTGTATCTGTTCATCAATGAGCAGGAGAAGCAAATGTTGGAAGCGATCGACGGCCGTCGCAGTGTTTCAGAAATTGTCGAGGCTGTACCGGAGTCTGGCCCGCTGGCGCGCGAGTTTTTTGAGAAGCTCTGGTGGTACGACCAGGTGGTGTTTGATATGACGAAAGCGTGACCACAGATTTCACGGATTTGAAAACGGATTTGTTTATGAAGCGCATAATATTGCTTATCTTCATTGTTGGGTTTGTTACGTCAGCGCGTGCGCAGACGACCACGCGCACGATGGCCGTTACGATCGACGATCTGCCTTACGTAAGGATGGGCGATGCTGAATATCTCCCGAGTGCTCAAACCGCAACTGCAAAGATTCTCAGCACGCTCAAGAAGTACAAGGTGCCTGCGGTCGGTTTTGTAAATGAACGCCAGTTGGAGTTTGGGAATCAGCGTGAAGCTCGTATTGCTCTGTTGCGCGACTGGGTTAACAGCGGAATGATGCTTGGAAATCACACCTGGTCGCATCCTGATTTTAACCAGCGCACTGTGGCGCAGTTTCAGGAGGAGATTGAGAAAGGAGACGTTGTGACGAGGCAGTTGATGCAGTCGCGCCGTCCGTATCAACTCTACTTTCGACATCCGATGACACACACCGGCGACACGCTCGAAAAGAAGGAAGCAATCGAGAAGTTTCTCGCGGCGCGTGGGTACAAGGTTACGCCGCACACGATCGAGAATTCTGATTTCATTTTCAACGTCCCCTACGCGCAGGCAGTGCAAAAGGGCGACACGGCCCTTGCGAAGCGCGTGCGTGAAGCGTACCTGGACTTCACATTTGCTGCGACTGACTTTGCAGAGAAGATTTCGCCTCAGGTATTCGGTCGCGAGATTCCGCAGTTGTTGTTAATTCACGCAAACGATCTCAATGCAGACTGTCTCGACGAGATTTTGCAAAAGTTAACTGAGCGAGGCTACAAGTTCGTGACTCTCGACAAGGTGATGGCCGATCCCGCGTACGAGACAAAGGACACTTATGTCAATCGATATGGCCCGACATGGTTGTTCCGCTGGTCGAAAAGCAAAGGCATGAACCTCGACTTCTCGGGTGATCCGGATCCGCCGAAGTGGGTGATGGATTTGTACAACAGCCGGTGAGCCACAGATTACACAGATAATTACTTAATCTTCTTACCGTCAAAAATCCTAGTCAGTTTAAATAAACCCACTTAGCGAAGAATTCTTTCAAACTCTTCCCGTTAGCTTCTTCCATTGCGGCGACGAAATCGCTGGTGACGACTGATTTCCCGAAGTGTCGACGGGTGAAGAGGCGCAGGCCGTTCCAGAAGGCGCGTTCGCCCATCTCTTCGCGAAGCAAGTGCAAGACGTAGGAACCTTTGTCGTAGACGAGCGTGCGGTCTTCGCTCGTTGGCCTGTCCCAATCCGGAAAGACGAGCGACTTGTCCTTACCAGCCGCTCGCACTTTTTCGTAGTTTGCGCGGTTTGATTCGATCTCACGCATGTAAGCAGCGCGTCCGAAGCGATGTTCCAGATACGCTGCGGCTATGAAAGTAGCGATACCTTCGTTGAGCCAGAAGTGCTTCCAATCGACGCAGGTCACGAGGTTGCCCCACCATTGATGTGCAAACTCGTGTGCACCGAGCCACTGATTCTGTTCGTTATCGAGTACCTGCTTCCCGTACGCCTCATTCAACGCAGTGAAACTACTCATCTCTTGTGCGACGTTGCCTGCTGCCAAAACCTGCGTGTACGTTTTGTCTGAATATTTAACGCCGGCGCGATCTTCGAAAAAGTTGAGCATGTCGGGCGTGTCGCGAAAGATGCG
>DASTVU010000308.1:0-6695 GCA_035758935.1 Pyrinomonadaceae bacterium
CAGGGTTGAAGCTACCGGTTTCAAGAAAGCAATAATCGAAAAAGTGAAAGTGGACACGGCGACGACTGCTGCGGTCAACATCACACTCGAGACTGGCCTGGTCGGAGAAACAGTGACGATCACGTCCGACGCAGCCGTGATCAATACCGAGTCGGCTACCACAACGCAGACGGTGAACGAGCGCCAGATACGCGAGTTGCCACTAAACAATCGTAGCGTTCTCGATCTCGCGGTGACCGCTCCAAACGTATCGGGTGACGCGGGCAGTGAAGATCCGGGTGTCACTTCGGACCAGCCGGTGCCGGGTTTCAATCTGAACATCAACGGTGGGCGCGCCGGCAGCACTGCCATACTCGCCGATGGCGTGAACAACACAGGCGTGGGTATTGCACGCGCGGTGGTCAGCTTTACTCCTGAAACAGTGCAGGAGTTCACGGTGCAGAGCTCAGCCTACTCGGCGGAGTATGGCGCGACCGGAGGCGGTGTGATCAATGCGACCACTAAATCGGGCACGAACGATTTCAACGGCGTTGCACTCTGGTATCACCGCAATCCAAAGACAAACGCGCTACCTTATCGCATCGGCAATGGTCCAAGACCGGCGAACAACCTTCGCTACAACCAGGTCTCGGTCACGGTTGGTGGGCCGGTGTTCCTGCCGCGTTTCGGTGAAGGCGGACCAGCACTTTACGATGGTCACAACAAGACATTCTTCTTCTTCGCGTACGAACCACGCTGGCGCCGAGACTTCTTATCGGTGCCGACTTTGCTTCCGACTGCGGCTGAGCGAGGAGGTGATTTCAGCAACCTCGTGCGAACGAGTAGCGGCTGGGTGCCCGCCTCGATCGCACAGCGATTCAACCTGTCTTCGGTTGGCACTTCAAATATATTTCAACAGTTCAACCTCGTGAATAACCGTCTGGTACCGCTCGCACAAACGTGTACGGTTAATGGCGTCACCACCGCCACGTTCTGCCAGTTTCCCGGCAACAGAATTCCGGCGGCACTGATCGATCCAAAGGCGCTCGAGATTCTGAAGTTCATGCCGCCGGCTGGTGACTACTTCATAGATGACTCAGGTTTAGTCAGAAACTACATCGTGCAACGATTCGTGCAGCAGGACGAAACGCGTTATACCTTCCGACTGGACCACAGGTTCACTGACAACGACAACATCAGCTTCCGTTACACAAAAACTCCCGCGATCGGAATCCGTGGATTTGGCAGTGACGTAAACGGCAACAACGGTATCTACAGCGATGCCAAGCAGTACCTGGTGTCCTACAACAAGATCATTTCTCCGACTCTGGTTAACGATCTGCGTCTGAACTACACACGCGGTGTATTCAGTGAAGACTTCTCTCCCGAGTTTTCCATCCAGGGAGGACGAAATCTCGCGACCGAGCTGGGCCTCGGGAGCTTAACATCTGGCGGCCTGCCGCTCTTTCAAATCAGCGGCGACGGCAATGGCTACAATGCATTCGCTGACGTCGGTTCTTCCGGTTCAACCAACAACTTCAACGTCGAGGAACGATTCAACATCAACGACGTCGTCTATTGGACTCGCGGCAGCAGGACCTGGAAGTTTGGGGTGGACCTCAGCTATGCGCGCTTAAACGTGATTCCATTCTTCGGCGCGTCCGGCGGTCGCTGGGAATTTCGCGTCGTGAACACCAGCGATAATCGCGGTACTGCGCTAGGCAACGGCGGAAACACTCTTGCCAGTATGTTGCTCGGAGTTCCCAACGTGGTCCAGGTTAGACCTTTGCTTCTGAATTATGATTATCGCTGGAAGAGCAGTGCTGTTTTCGTGCAGCACGACTGGAAAGCGAGACCAAATCTCACGCTCAATCTTGGTCTGCGATATCAACTTCAGTATCCACGAATGGAGAAGAACGATCTCCAGGGTTCCTTCCGTCCGGATCTGGCGCAGCGAGTTACACTCACGGACGCGCAACGACGCGCGACTGCAACGGGATTGGGTGTTCCGACAAACCAGCCGATTCCTGCAACTGTTCCGACCAGTGTTCTGATTCCACCGTTTGCTTTCGCGGGACGTGGCGGAAGATCGCGTTACCTGACACCGGTCGACTATCTCGGATTCGAACCGCGGTTCGGTTTCGCGTGGAGCCCGAGGCTTTTCAAGTGGGCGGAAGATAGAGGATTCGTGATTCGTGGCGGCTACGGAATTTCACATGCGACAATCACCGGCAACAATCGACTTCCGAATCCGGATTTCGGTGGCTTCACTGGCGTTTCAACCACCCTTACTGGATCGACAGTGGGCGGCACTGCGGATTCAACTCAACCAGTGCGCTTGACTGGAAATCAGCCCTTTATCTCGGGCGGCTCGATCGACACAATACTCGGTACCAACTCTGACGGCTTTGTATTCTTAAACAGTCTCGGCACGCCAGGCTTTGTGGTTGATGCTGAAGGCAGTGGCAAAGTCCCGACGAGTCAGAACTGGAACCTGTCAGTTCAATTCGAACCATGGAAGAACACCCTCGTGGAAGTTGCTTACGTCGGCAACAAAGGTACACACCTCTACATGCCGCTCGTAAACATCAACCCCAAGGACATTGATTTCGTCGAGTCACTCGAGGGGCAGAACATCAATGCTGAAACGACCTTTGCCGATCCACTCGGCCGGCGCAACCTGCTCGGCGCAGTGGTGGCGATTCAGCGAAACAGTGTTACTGCTCCGTTCTTCGGCTTCAATAACCTGTTCCGCTTTCTCGATCCATCGGCAAACAGCATCAGGCATGCGGGTTATATCGACGTACGTCGCAGAGTATCGCGTGGATTGACGTTCACTGCGAACTACACTTACGGCAAGTCGATCGATGATGCATCGGATGCGAGTCCGGATGTGAGAACGTTGACGACACCTACAAACCTGGGCCAGCAGATTTCCTATGGCATTCCACGTGTAAGTGATCGGGCAATCTCCACGTTCGATATCAAACACAACTTCAGTTCGACCTTCGTCTACGACATGCCGTTTGGTAAAGGTCGACAGTTTCTGGGCAACGTACCTGGGATTGTCGATTCAGTTGTGGGAGGTTGGATCATTTCTGGTTTGGTCCGTTTACAGGGCGGCCAGCCGTACGTCCCAATCATCACTGATACGAACCGGCTCGGCGGTGTAAACAGATCGATTCGGCCCGATATCGTTCCGGGTGTGCCGATTCTGAATCCGCGCTACTCTTACGAGAACTGCTCGGTTGGTAACGTTTGCGAGCCTTATATCAATCCGGCTGCGTTCATGCGACCCGCAAAAGGGTCGCTCGGAAATGCTCCGCGAACGCTCGACGTTCGCGCTCCGATGCAGGAGTACTTTGACTTCTCGGTGCAAAAGAGTTTTCCGTTTCCGTTTGATGGCGACAGCCATCGAAGGATCAACTTCCGCGTAGATTTTATCAACGCGTTCAACCATGCGAACCTGCGTTACACCAATACTGGTAACACGCCACCAGCGTTCGGAGGGTTGCCTAATGAAGCGTTACTCGCTCAGGCTGATATAAATACGTGGAACAATTTTGCTTCGGGACGTTCCGCGACTTTGACGCAAGTTAATAACCTGATCATCAATAGTCGTTTGCCCAGTGGCGCGATACCGTTGGATTTCTTCCACGTCCCGCTTCCTGAAGGGTTTGCGACCACTAATCCAAACGCTTTTGACATCACAACGTTGCAGGGATTGAAGCTCTATCGTCTGCGTCAATCTTACGACACAAACTTCGGCGCCCTGAACGCCGCGTTCTCGCAACCGCGTTACATTCAGTTCGGAATAAGGATCTTCTTCTGATGTCTTATTTCTATCTGCCACGAAGAAGCACCAAAAGAACAATTGTTTGTTTGTGCTTTCTTGTGCTTCTTTGTGGCTACACTACAACAGCGCAGATTGACGATCTTCAAAGATCGTTTCAATCACCGCCAGACGACGCGCGGATCATGATGCGCTGGTGGTGGTTTGGTCCTGCTGTTGACAATGCGCAACTCGAGCGCGAAATGCGTCTGATGAAGGAGGGCGGCATCGGCGGGTTTGAAGTGCAACCTGTCTATGCGCTCTCCCTCGACGATGCGTCAAAAGGCATTAAGACCTCTGCTTTTCTCTCCCCTGAATTTCTCAACGCACTCCGGTTCACGGCCGATAAGGCCAAAGACCTCGGACTTCGGTTTGACCTGACACTTGGGAGCGGCTGGCCCTTTGGTGGACCAGGCGTTTCGATCGAACATGCGGCGGCACGACTGCGCTACGAACGCGCCAAGGTTGAACCGAATTCCAGGTTCGCTAAAGTTCCCTCCATAGGCGCGGGTGAAAAACTGATCGCTGTGTTTCTTGCGCGCAGCGACGGTAAATCACTGGTTGCTGATAGTGTTCGCGAACTGACTGACGTCAAAGACGGACTTGTAAAGCTCGCGAACATTCCCGACGGCACACACGAAGTTCTTTTCTTCATCTCGAGTCGCACCGGCATGCAAGTCAAACGTCCTGCCGTTGGTGGTGAAGGCTTCGTGCTCGATCACTTGAACCGTGCAGCGACCGATGCTTACCTGAAGAACGTCGGCGATCGCTTGATGTCAGCGTTCGGAGCGAACAAGCCGTACGCGATCTTTTGCGACAGTCTGGAAGTTTACAACGCTGACTGGTCGAGCGATTTTCTGGAAGAGTTTCAACGCCGTCGTGGTTATGACCTGAAACCACACTTGCCGTTTCTGGTTAACGATTTTGGACGGGGAACGAAGGCTCTGCGACGCGATTGGGGCAAGACGCTTACAGAGCTTTTGAACGAGCGGTTCCTGGCGCCGATGCAGGAGTGGTCGAAACGAAATGGCGTTTTGTTTCGGATACAGGATTACGGCGTTCCCTCAGCGGCCCTTTCGAGTAATGCCTTTGCTGATATCTCTGAAGGTGAGGGGGCGCAGTGGAAGGTTGTACGTGCTGCGCGTTGGGCATCTTCCGCAAATCATGTTTACGGCAGGAACATCACGTCGTCGGAGACGTGGACCTGGTTGCACTCGCCCTCATTTCGCGCGACGCCGCTCGACATCAAAGCCGAAGCCGACGTTCATTTCCTTCAGGGCATTAATCAATTGATCGGCCATGGCTGGCCTTACACGCCTGCGAATGTCGAGTATCCCGGTTGGCGTTTCTACGCTGCCGGTGTATTCAACGAAAAGAATCCGTGGTGGATCGTAATGCCTGATGTCGCGAAGTATTTACAGCGCGTCAGCTTCATGATGCGTGCAGGACAACCCGCGAACGATGTTGCGGTGTACCTGCCTAATGACGACGGTTGGGCCGAGATGGCGCCCGGCAACCCGCATTTGATCGAAGTGTTGCGTGAGCATGTTGGTCCGGATTTGCTGCCTGCGATCTTTGCGGCCGGTTACAACATCGACTTCTTTGACGACGATTCATTTAGACAAGTTGGGAAGATCGACAACGGCGCGCTCGTACTGAGCCGGCAGCGATACAAGGTGATTATTCTTCCGGCTGTCGAGACAATACCAGTTGATACATACCGGAAATTTGAGGAATTTGTTCGTGCGGGCGGAGTGTTGATAGCGACGAAGCGAACGCCCTCTCATGCGCCCGGTTTCCGCGCCAATCCCGAAGATCATCAGCAGATCGCCGGAATTACTAAGAGCCTATTTGAGGCGACTACTCCGGTCGCGCATTTTGTTGCGAATGAAAGCAGAGATCTTGGCCCAACGCTGAAGCGGCTTACACAACCCGACGTCGAGTTCGTACCTGGCTCATCTGACGTAGCATTTGTTCATCGCCGGACTGACGATGCAGAGATCTATTTCGTCGTAAATACAACGAATAGCACACAAAGCGTTAAGGCTAACTTTCGCGTTGGGCGAATGCGACCGGAATGGTGGAATCCTTTTGATGGCAGTGTCAGAACAGCCGTATTTGAGAAAGAAAGAATCGATCTTGAAATTGAGCCTTATGGTTCGCGCCTTTTGATCTTTTCCAAACGGAGCTTGACCACTGCGGAAACTCAGAGTCTTGCGGAAATATCTCCGATCGATCTCAGTAGTGGGTGGAAAGTGTCCGTCGGCTCGTCGCCTTCGACTCAGTGGGACAAACTGCGTTCATGGACCGAGGACGAAGCGACGCGATATTTCTCCGGAGTTGCAACATACGAGAAGGATGTAAGCGTCCCGGCTGCGTTGATCCAGAATAATTCGTCGCTGCGGTTGGATTTTGGTGAAGGCATTCCCTTGCCGGTGCAATCGCTTCGAAATGGGATGCAGGCGTGGCTGGACAGCCCGGTTCGCGAAGCCGCTGTCGTTTATATAAACGACGTGCGTGTGGGTGCGGTGTGGTGTCCGCCGTATTCGCTTGAAGTGCGAAAGTTTCTGCGACCCGGACAAAACCAGATCCGCATTCTCGTCGCTAACACGGCAATGAACCACATAGCGGGCCGGAGTTTGCCGGACTATCGGTTGTTGAACCTCCGTTACGGCGAGCGCTTCCAGCCTCAGGACATGGATAAAGTCCAGGCGCTGCCGTCGGGCATGCTTGGTCCAGTGCGACTGATTGGCATAAAAGCTGTAATGACTCAATAAGACGCCACGGAACGTACTGTAGGGGCGGCCCTCCGTGGCCGCCCGTGGTTTGGCTGACAGGATTCCGAAAATCGATGGGCCTCGGGTTCGGCGAACACGATTTGAAA
>DASTVU010000309.1:0-8033 GCA_035758935.1 Pyrinomonadaceae bacterium
CGCCGATTCGTATACAGGAACCGGCATGCGGGCGCCAAAGCACTGGCCCAGGATGGCTCGTCCTTCGGTAAACTTCTGGACGGCTTTTCCAAAGGTGATGGCCTTATCGACGTTCAGTAGATGGTAAGCATGTTCATAGAAACCGGTAATCTTTTCGGTTGCGAGCCGGCGACCTAGAGCGAAAATGAGATAATCGTACGGAAGTTTTCCTTCGACTTGACCGTGCGCGATGCTGACTTTCCTTTCGAAGGGATCGACATGAGCAACCTCAGCTTCGATGAAGTTCACTCTTTTATTCAGCATCACGTCGCGGAGGTCGAATGAAACGTCTTTCTTGTCGCACTTACCAAAAGCAAGCCTGACGAGCGCTGGATAAAAAACAAACTGCCGGCTGCGTGACACGAGCGTGATTTGGTGTTCGTCGCTCAGTTGTTCGGCAAGCCGCTCTGCGGCTATAACGCCACCGAACCCGCCACCCAGGATTAGAACTTTTGCCATCTCCTAAACTTCTTTCTTAACGATCGGGATTTTAGTGACCCCTTCACTCGTTCCGGTGTGTGCACGGCTCGTACCACTTGATTTTTCTACGTTTTAGCTAAGATTCAGGTGAGACTTGCGAGGTATTTCGCAGGGTTGGTTGAAATTTCCCGCAGACGCTCGTGCGACTCTGGTGTTCCGTAGCTTTTATTACAGAGTTCACTCGACGGCACAAACGTTGCACACAGGAGTTCCATGAACGATAAAAATCCGGCCATCGAGTTTCGAAATGTGTTCGTTAGCTTCGACGGGCGCACCGTACTCAACGACATCAGTTTCACGCTTGAGCAAGGCGACATGATTCTTTTGACCGGTGTCTCAGGATCCGGGAAGTCCATCTTGTTGCGGCTCGCAATCGGCCTATTGAGACCTGACTCGGGCCAAATCCTTATTGACGGTAAAGAAATTCAGGAAATGGACGAGTCCCAACTGCTTGCCGTGCGTGGCGGGTTGATGGGCATGGTATTCCAGGAAGATTCACTCTTCACTGGCCTAACTGTTTATGAGAACGCCGCATACCGTTTAGAAGAGCATGGCTGGTCTGAAGAGGAAATCGAGAAGGCAGTAGCAGAGGTCTTACGGTTCGTAGGACTTGACGGCGAAGACACCAAATTTCCCGAAGAGCTGTCGGGTGGAATGAAGCGACGTCTCGAATTTGCTCGTGCTTTGATCGGTTGGCCGAGCATCATGTTGTTTGACGAACCCACGAACAGTCTTGATCCGCTTGCGGCCGCTAAGGTCCTTGACCTTGTCATTCAGGCGCGCGACATCAATCATGTCTCATCCATTTACGTAACGAAGAAGATTTATGAGCTCGATTACCTTGCAAACGTCAGGACAAGAGTAATGGTGCTACAGGATGGAAGAATCGTTTTCACTGGACCGGTCGAGGAGTTTACGACGAGTGAACTCCCGGCAATCAAGGAACTATCAGCTCTGGATCATCAAGATCACTCAACAGATCCAGTCTTCTCCGACCCCTGGGATAAACATCGCCGGCCGAACGAAACAATTTTGTAGCGGCTTTGCGTCAAAAGTCAGATCCGCGCGGCTTTGCACAAAAGTCAGAATCCGGTTGGCGCTCCGCAGGCTGAATTGCGACTTTTTGTGCAAGGCCGATCCGCGCTTGGAAAGGGTCAGTACCGTAACGCGGTAGCGTCGGGTGAATAATAAACACAGTTATTGACGCACAACATCGACCCGACGCTACCGCGTGACGGTACTGACCCTTTCCAACAATGACTTTTGAAGCCAAGCCTTTTGTCGACTTAATTCTTCAGCACCTGCGCCAGGGTATTCAATAATTTCTCAGCGGTGTAGGGCTTGTTGAGGAATACGGACACATTTTCAAGGACGCCTTCGCCGGCGCGGTGTCCCGCCCCCAAACCGCTTGCCGCAATTATGCGAACCTTCGGATTCATTCGTTGCAACGCCCGGATCGTCGCTGGACCGTCCATGAAGGGCATGACCATATCCGTGAGCACGGCGGCGATTTCATTCTTTTTGTCAGCGTAGAGAGCGAGCGCCTCGGTGCCATCGCTGGCAGTCAAGACTCTATAACCGAAAGTCTCCAGCGTGCCGCGAGTAATTTCACGAATCGATTCCTCATCATCGACTACCAGAATCAGCTCTCCGTGCCCGAGCGGAAGATCCGTTTGTAATGCAGCAGCGTCGACAGCGCCCGGCATGTCAACCGCCGGAATATAAACCGTAAACTGACTTCCTTTGTGCATCTCGCTATAAACGTTAATGAATCCTCCATGACTCTTAACGATCGTCAGGGCAGTTGAGAGACCGAGGCCCGTGCCTTTTGTCATTTCTTTAGTAGTGAAAAACGGTTCGAAAATCCGGCTTTGAGTTTCGGGTGACATTCCAGCTCCAGTATCAGAGACGGTTATCATCACAAAGCGCCCGGGTTTGGCTTCAAGATGCATCTGCGCGTAGTTTTCGTCGACCACCGCATTTTCAGCTTTAATCGAGATTGAACCGCCTTCGGGCATAGCGTCACGAGCGTTGACGCAGAGATTCATCAGGACCTGGTGCATCTGAGTCGCATCGACTGAAATGATCCAAAGATTGTTGGGAATCTGAAAACTGATCTCGATCGATTTCGGAAGTGTTTCTTTCAGAATCTTGACGATCTCTTTTATGAGATGCTTAGGCTGTAAAGCGACACGCTCTCCTTCCACACCTCTCGCAAACGACAACACCTGGCGGACCATGTCGGCGCCACGCTCAGCGTTTGTGCGCAGGACGTCCAGCCACTTCTTGCTAGCTTCGTCGGTAGACCTCAACTGCAACATATCGATGGCCATCAAGATTGGTGAAAGGACGTTGTTCAGGTCATGCGCAATGCCACCGGCAAGAGTACCGATAGACTCCATTCTCTGAGCGCGCAGAAACTGCGACTCCATACGTTTCTTTTCGGTAACGTCCGTATTGATTACGAGGATCGACTTTGGCTGGCCTTTTTCATCTCGCACCAATGTCCAACGGCTCTCAACGACTATCTCAGCACCATCACGGCGGGTTTGACGAATCTCACCCTGCCACTTTTCGTTTTGGATCACAGCCGACCGCACCTCAGCAAACTGCGGCGACGACTCTTTGAAAACCGTTTTGCCGACGACTTCTTCCGCCGTCCAACCATAGATCTTTTCAGCGCCTTTGTTCCAAAACAGAATGTTCTCTTCGAGATCACGCACAAGAATCGCATCCTGCGCCTGGTCTAACAGTGCTGCCTGCTCTCGTATTCGCTCCTCAGCATGTTTACGTTCGGTTATGTCGCTGCGAATGGCGACATACTGGTAAGGTTTTCCTTCGGAGTTCAGAAATGGAACTATAGTAGTGTCTACCCAATAATAAGTGCCGTCTTTGGCGCGATTCTTTATTTCACCGCGCCAGACTTTGCCGCTCGCAATCGTGGTCCACAACTCTCTGATGAATTCTTTCGGGTGGTAAGCGGAATTGATAATGCGGTGGTCCTGGCCAAGCAATTCCTCGCGGGAATATTTTGAAATCTCGCAGAACTTATCATTGACGTAGTTGATGACCCCACGTTGATCAGTGATCGCGACTATCGCAGACTCGTCGAGCGCAAACTTGATGTCTGCCAGTTCTTTCTGGGAGCGTTGTAAAGCTTCTTCCGGGTGGAGTTGAGTTTCGACTGATGTCAGATTTGGTGCCGTCATGGATTACGTATCGCCGTCGCTGCTTGCTGCTTGAGCGTCTTCGAGCTTCTTGAGGCGATATCTTAGTTGATCACGCGAGATACCGAGTAGCTCGGCGGCACGTGTTTGATTACCACCACTTCGCTGGATGGCTTGTCGCACGAAGGAAAGTTCCGCTTCGTCGAGCGAGAGTCCTTCATCGGGCAGCACAAACTGACCGGGTGCAGCATCGGTGCCCGTTCGTTCGACTTGCGGTGCTTCGAATAGTCCTCCAGGTAAGTACTCGGTAGTAATTTGATCGCTGTCTTCCAGGATCAGTGCGCGCTCAATGACATTGCGCAACTCGCGAACGTTCCCCGGCCATTTGTAGTTTCTGAAGACTTGTGTGGCTTCGGGTGATAACCCTGTGATTTTTTTACTTCGTTTAAGGCGAGCACCGATCGTATCGATGTAGTGTTGCGATATCAGTAACATGTCGTCACCGCGCTCGCGAAGTGGTGGGATGTCAATCTGAATAACTGACAGACGATAATAGAGGTCCAGTCGAAAGCGGCCTGCTTCGCTTTCGGTTTTCAAATCGCGATTGGATGCGGCGAGTACGCGAACGTCAACCGGCAGATCTTTCAAGCCGCCGACTCGACGGAAAGCTCCTTCTTCCAACACGCGGAGGAGCTTTGCTTGCAGCGAAAGTTCCAGCTCTCCAATTTCATCGAGCAACAGGGTGCCGCCTTCCGCCTGCTCAAACAAACCTTCCTTGAGTGTTTTAGCGTCGGTGAATGCCCCCTTTTCATAACCAAAGAGTTCCGATTCGATGAGCGTTGCTGGGAGTGCGGCACAATTCACCGCAACAAAGGGCCGCTCGGCTCGTTGTGAGCCGTAGTGAATTGCTTTCGCGACAAGATCCTTTCCGGTTCCTGATTCACCTTGAAGCAAAACCGAGGATACTTCGCTTTCGGCGACCTTGGCCGCGAGTCCCAGCATCTTTTTCATAGCAGGCGACTCACCCACGATCTGACGGAAATTGAACTCTCTCGCCCGCTCTTTTCTTACTTGCTCTACTTCATGTCGCAAGTGCCGGGTTTCAATTGCGTTACGAATCGTGACGCGGAGTTCTTCCAGGTTGATGGGTTTTCCAATGAAATCGTAAGCGCCGCCGCGCAGAGCCGAAATGGTGTTATCGATTTGCACATTGCCCGTGACCATGATCACGATCGCTTCAGGATGTTCACGTTTGATCTCCCGCAGAACGTCCAGACCCGAGCCGTCAGGCAAATCAATATCGAGCAAAGTCGCGACCGGTAATTCCGTTTTGAATTGCTTTACAGCTTCTGCAATCGAATCAGCCTCGATTGGTGCAAATCCCCAACCTTGCAAAGCTTCACGCAACGTCCAGCGAATCGCCTCGTCGTCGTCGACTACCAGTATTTGTTCGTTTCTATTCTGGTTTGGCATGTTTAAGATACTGCGGCCTAATTTCGATTTCTCTGTGCGACCTCTGTGCACGTGCCTTGATTTTGTGGACACGGAGTTTAGGCTGCTGCAAGCAACCGCTGCTCAAACTGCCAAGGACTGAGATAGCCCAAAGCTGAATGACGACGATTTCGGTTATACCAAACTTCAATGTACTCGAAAACGGCACTGCGTGCGGCGGCTCGGGAGAGCCATTCATGGCGCTCGAGCAGCTCCCAGCGCAGCGTCGCAAAGAAACTTTCGGCCACCGCGTTGTCATAGCAGTTGGCGCGCCGACTCATACTGGCAGTGATGTGATAGGCGGCCAACAACTCACGATAATCGGTGGCGGCATATTGCACGCCGCGATCGCTGTGATGGAGCAGTCCGGGCTGAGGCTGCCGCCGTCCCAAGGCCATGCGCAAAGCAGCAAGGCTCAGCTCGGCTTGCAAAGATTCACTCATGGCCCAACCCACTACCATGCGCGTACCAAGATCCAACAACACTGCCAGGTACAACCAGCCCTCGCGGGTCCGAATGTAAGTAATGTCACCACACCAGACGCGATCAGGACCACCAACTTCGGCAATGCGGAAGCGTCGTTGCAAGATGTTATCCGCTACGCCATAGCCATGTTTCGAATGGGTGGTTTGCGGGCGCCAGCGCAACCGCGTGCGGGCACGCAAACCTGCTTCACGCATCAACCGAGCGACGCGCTGCCGGCCGCACTGCCACCCACCCGCGCGCACCTCTCGATGGATGCGTGGCGCGCCGTAGGTTTTTCTACTGCGCTCATGAATGGTGGTAATGAGTGCACTCAAGACCTCGTTTTCACGTGCGCGCGCACTGCGGGCTCTACTTTCCGCAGCATAGAAGCCTGCCCGACTAACTTGCAGGGCGCGACACATAGTGAGCAGCGAAAACTGCTGCCGGTACAGACGAATGCAGGCGTACTTCACGACTTTTCTTTCGCAAAGTACGCGGCCGCTTTTTTTAGGAAGTCGCGCTCCTCGGTCACACGCGCCAGTTCATGTCGCAAACTGCGCAGCTCTTGCTCCTGGCTCGTCACGCGGCCGTGGCCACGAAATACTTCTTTCACAGAGCCGGCACTTCCTTCTACTTGTCGCTTCCAGGCACGTAGCATATCGGCACGTATTCCCAACTGTGCTGCCACACTGGAAACAGACTGCCCGCTCTTTATTAAGCGCACTGCCTCCAATTTAAATTCACGCGTGAACTGCCTTCGCTTCTGTGACATGTTCACCTCCTACCCAGAAAGTATCATCCGGGTCTTTCAAGGTGTCCACAAAATCGAGGCAAGTCCACAGAGGTTGCACAGAGATGCATCGCCCCCAGGAAACTCTTGTAAGCACTGGTACATTGACGGAGGCAGGACAATCAAATGAGAAATGTAATCTTCGCAATTAACATTACCCTGGATGGCTGCGTCGACCACACCAAGCAAGTTGCTGATGACGAGACACATGAATTTTTTACGGATCTCCTGCGTGAGGTTGACCTGGGGGTCTTTGGGCGTATCACCTACCAATTGATGGTCCCTTTTTGGCCTGATGTCGCAAAAAGCCAGTCGATGTCAAAAGCATCGAACGAATTTGCTCAAGCATTTGACTCCATCAACAAAATTGTTTTCTCACGAACACTAGACAGCGCTGAAGATAAAAATACGAGAATTGTTCGTGGGAACCTTCGCGACGAAATACTTAGATTGAAACAAGAACAAGGCAAAAGCATTTTACTTGGTGGTGTAAGTATTCCTTCACAACTGATACAGCTTGGTCTTGTTGATGAGTATATTTTTGTCGTTAATCCAATCGTTGCCGGAGAAGGGAGACGGTTGTTAGACGATGTTAGCCAGCCGGACCAATTGCAGCTAAAACTTGTTCAGTCAAAGATTTTTAAATCAGGATGTATTGCGCTTCGCTACTTGAAGCAGTGACAGAAAAATCTGCGACCGCTGTGCTGAGAAGAACAATGAAATACATCTGTTTGGGATACATCGAGCCAGGAACATTCGAAGGGATGACCGAGGAGGAGCGAAACGCAGTGCTCGACGAATGCTTTGAGCACAACGACCATCTGCGCGCCAACGGATATCTTGTTGCCGAAGTACCTCTTCAACCTCCCGAGACCGCTGTGACCCTCTACTGGAAAAACGACAAAGTCGCTACGACTGACGGCCCCTATGCGGAAACCAAGGAACAGCTCGGCGGCATTCAGATCCTCGAGGCGCGAGACCTCAATCATGCCATTCAGCTTGTCTCACAACTACCGGGCTTTAAGTATCGACTTGGACCAATTGAGATACGGCCGCTTGCGGAGATAAGCGAACTGATGAAGGAGAGCGAGCAACGGCGACGGCAAAAGGATATCTCGACCTAATTTGAAATATTCTCTGTGCAACCTCTGTGTTCTCTGTGTCTCGGTGGTTAATGGGACCTAAGAAATAAGGACACCACAGAGACACAGAGAACACAGAGGTTGCACAGAGAAAGCCAAACTAGGGCACCGTATTAAGCGTCTCACGCTCAAATGACGAGATTCAAACATTTATCACCGGCCGTTTTGATTGTCGTCATTGTCTGCATTCAAGCGTGCCAGCGCCCCAGTCCCAGTAACCCACCAAATCAGCGGCAAACTTCGTCTAACGTCTTCGACGCCTATCTTGAAACTGACATCCCGCCGGCTGACGGTTTCGATTTTCCTGTGGGCGACTCTAATGCCACTGGTCCATACAAGGACATCGCGACCGGGATCGGATATAACGGCTGGCGCATCGCTACTCACTTTGCAGAAAACTATGAGCTCGGCATTCACACAGGCGAGGACTGGAATGGCAACGGCGGCGGCAACACCGAT
>DASTVU010000310.1:0-4840 GCA_035758935.1 Pyrinomonadaceae bacterium
GTTCGTCAATCACAGGTACATACCATCCCGGAATCGTGCAACTCGCACGTATTGCGAAGGGCACGTCACCCTGATCTTTCAACACGACAGCCGAATTGGTCTTGAGATCAGTCGCAACGACGGCGAAGGGCATTCGTATGTCTTCAAATCTCGTGACTGGTAGACGGGTTCGCAAATAGTGTTCGAGGCGTTCATTGCTTTGCAGCCCGAGTCGCGACATCGTTACGCGTCCAATGTCGCGCCAGCGCAACTTACGGCCAAATTCAGCAATCTCCTCAATGGACATCCCGGAGGCGTACGCTCCTGCCACGATCGAACCGGCGGACGTTCCTGCAATGCAATCGATGGGAATATTGTTTTCTACGAGAGCGCGCAACACGCCGACGTGAGCCATGCCGCGCGCAGCGCCACCAGAGAGGGCAAGTCCGATCTTTGGGGATGATGAGGGCATCTTGTTAATCATGAGAATCTTGTTAATCCTGTCTCAGTCTTAGACATGATGAACAAGATTTTCAGGATTAACAAGATACCTTAATTCTTCTATATCGCATTCAGCATTACGATCTCTGCACGTTCACGGGCGGTGTCGAGAAACGCATCCGTGTCGGATTCTATCTTGGCTTCCTTGAGACTTTGCTCAATCTCCTCGCGGGCTTGTTCGAGCGTCGGGACGATGCGACCCGGAAAACGCGTCCGAAATCGAGGCGTGTAGACCTGCCCGTAATAGTCCGCAATCTCCTTCTGACTTATTACTACGAAATTTCTAAACCGAAAATCCAGATATTTTTCCATTTTGAGTCGCTGCTCAACGATTTCATCCAGCTTTTCACTCGTCATTCCTACTCGTTGTAGTCGCTGTTGAAACTCGAGTGGCGACGGGAAGTTGCGCGCCAGCTCGTCACGCGCATCGGTGATCTCCTTCTGCGTGGGAACGATTGTGGGGATCTTTTCAGCTTCCTGGAGAATCAGCCGCTGATCTATCAGCAACCGTAACGCCCGATTGAGATCTGCCGACGTTGGGTTATCGAGTTGAGTATTGGGCTGGAGGGCAAGCTGCCAAACCAGGTCGGAGTAAGTGATCAGATCGGTTTTAACGCCCGCGTTTACAGTGGCCACCATCTTGTCGACGACTTGCTGCGCCGAGCAGATAGGAGCAAACGCGCAAAGGAACGCGCCCAGCAATGCAGTGAAAATCGGTTTTGATATCCGTGTCATCTTTGTCACCTAGAACGTCTGCGTTATCCGGAAATGTAAGTTTCCGCGATGCAGACGAAAGATGGCCGGCGTACCATCAAAAAGCAGCCCCGAACCCCGCTGCGGGATCAAAAACTCCGGCGGGTTCAATAGAAAACCGTAATCCACCGCCAGTGCGCCGCCAAACGGAGTTTGTAGCCGGAATCCCAATCCCACTGTGTTCGTCCAATGAGCCCGCAGATTTGCTTTATTTATTGCCGCCAGAATATTTCCGGGTGGCACGGGAGTCGTATCTTCCTTGCCAAACAGATCGCCTACGCGCCGGAACACATTGCCGCCATCGTAAAACGGCACGACCTGCACAGATCTCGTGAGCGGAACTCGTGCTTCGAGATTCACCACCGCCAGAGCATTGCCACCCACAGGCACTGTAAACGGATTCAGAAATACGATGTTCTTATCCGAATCTCGAAAAGGACCTAAAGGAATTACAACCTCACGTGGTCCAGCCTCTTCAAAATTGAATCCACGCAATGTCGTCGAACCACCGGAGAAGAACCGCTCGCTTATCGGTAACGTTCGATCAATCTCATCAATAACTCCATTACCGTCGCGGTCGCGCGGATTGAACAGGTTCGCGAGGCCCAACGTCATATTACCTGCCAGCACTGTGTCTCTTAGCGCTGAGACTTTGTAGTAGTGCCTGTAAGTCGCCTGAAAGCGATTGAACGAAACGTTTCCACCCAACTGCCGCAGCGCCACCGCATAGTCGACGCTGAAAAAGCTACCGCGCGTCGCATCCACCTGGTTGTAGCGACAAATCTCACCGGGCGCTCCGGGCTCGTCATCATCGTCAATACTTCTCCCCAACAATCCCTTTTCGCATCGTTCCCGAGTGTCTCTCACAAACGACGCACCGATACGGGCGAGCCGGATCTTGCTATCCGGCTCGAGGATGGGCCTCACCACAAGACTCTCGAGATTAAACAAACGAACGTCTTCATAGCTGAAACGACCGAAGATGATGCTGCGTGTTTTCCTGTCGAGCACACGCTGAGTTTCAACCGCTGCAGTAAAACGATTGATAGTGGGTTCGTTTACCTGGTTACCGAAGATATCGATCGGGTTTCCATCTTCATCAAGGCGCTGAACAATTCCGTCCGTGCCGCGGTCGATCGCGGAACGAAAGAACCGCGTGATTGTCGAGTCGCGTTGATACTCAACCGAAGCCGCGAGCGGGGCAAACTGGGTCTTGTTGTAACGTGCAAACCGCGGATCGAAATACTCGAGCCGCACGAGTTGTTGACGACGACTGGCGCGAAGTCGCATTGCTCCCTGGCGCAAGCGATTCATGAGATTCACGTTGCTGATCTCAAACAGACCGAGCGCGCCGGCGTCGGTCGAGTAGCCGCCGCCGTAATCCATCACCCGTGGCTTCTTCTCTTCGACGTCGATAATGACGTCGCGTTGTTTGTAACCAGAAGCGGTGTCCGGGGCGGGCACGGTGTGGATAACGACCTGGCGATACGCATCTGTGAGATAGAGTTCGCGTTCCGCGTCGGATATGCGATCTGCTCTGAGTACATCACCTTCAGCAATCGGAATTGCCCGCCTGATCGCCGCACGTTTTTTGCGACGAGTGGTGATGGTTCCCGTCACGCCGTTGATAGTAATCTGGTTGATGAAAACCTTGTCGCCTTCGTCGGCGATGGAATAGATGAGCCGGACTTGTTCTTCATCGCCTTTTTTGGGCAACTCCACAACGGAAAAGTCGACTCGCGCATTCACGTAACCTTCGCGCGAATAAAGCGCTGCGACCCGATCTCCATCGGTGCGCGCCTGCGAACGCGAATACGGAGCACCGATGACCGTCCTCAACTCCTGGTGAATTCTTTCGTCCGTGTAAATCTTGTTTCCTTTAACTTCGACACCGGTGATGCGCGTGAGCGGACCTTCATCCACCTGAAACGTGATGATCAGGTTGTCGCCATCGATCGAAACGCCCTGCAGCACCTGCGCACTAGCCTTTCGATAGCCGAGGTCGCGCATGTAAGCCTCGATGGTGCGACGGTCCTGTTCCAGAAGCGTCAGACTCGTGTATCCACGTCCGTAGCCAAGAAACGGAATCAAACCGATCGCGTTTTGCTTCTGGCTCTTCAAATCAGCCTCGACGTCTTCGAATGAGAGTCTGTTGGTGCCGGTTATGCGAATGTCCGTGAGACGAAAACGCCTTCCCTGTTCCACGTTATATTCGATTGTGACGTTGTTGCCGGTTAACTGAACCGGATTGAGATTCTCGCAAGTTTCCTGCGTCCCATTCGCTCCGAGGTCGGCCGGTGGATTGCTGACGGTGCAGATTTGCGTTACATCGGCAAAAAAGTATCCGTCTTCCTGTAACTTGTTTCGGATGCGACGCGCACCTTCGACAATCGCAGAGTAGTCGACGTTCCCTTCTCGCTTAACCGGCAACAACTCGCGCTGCGTCTTGTCATTAATATCGTAGTTCTTGATGGTTACGGTTACTTTCGGACCTAGCGTGCCTTCCAGCAGGATCTTGACCGTATTTTTTTCCGGATCTCTTTCGACGCGGGCATCCTCGAGTTGTGGCGCGAGATAGCCCGTGTTAACCAGCGCTTCGCGAACACGAGATACGTCCGCGGCCAGAGCATCGCGCGTGAAAGGAACTGATGGCTGAAGCGTCAGCGAATTGCGAATAGTCGAGGCATCGAAACCTGCGACCTTGATTTCAAAAATATCAACCTTTGCCTGTGGACCCGGTGTGACTTTGTATGTGACAGTGGCGCGCAAACCACGAGGGCCGAGCTGCTCGACAGGCTCAACGGTGGCGTTGAAGTAACCTCGATCACGCAAGTACACCTGAATCTCATCAGCATTTCGCGCGACAAGTTGTTTGGAGAGCCGATTCCCTGTTTGTACAAAGTTCATCCGACTGCGCAGTTCGTCAGTCGAGATCGGGGAGCCTGTAACTGGTCCCAGCTCGATCCGGACGTCGCCGATCTGCACTTGCCGCTGCACAACGAAGCGCAGTTTGACTGGACCAGTTCGATTCGCGCCTTCTTCGATTACTTCGACGCGCGCGTTTGCAACACGTCCCGAATCGAACAGAGCCTGGAGCGAGTCGCGCACGTGCACTGCGGAAAATTGTGTATTGGGTGCAACTTTGAGTAAGGCAATGAAATCGGCCTGAACGGCGGGTACATTTTCAGTTCCTTCGAAGACAAGTTCGACCGCAGAAATCTGTCGCCCTTCGTAGTCTTCAATGCGCGCATTTTTACTCGCGCGCGCCACCGTCAGTAGAGAGCAAACGAGTATGACCACAAGCAACAGTTTGTGCGTTTTGTGCTTTTTTGCGGCCAATCCTTAACGTACCCCTTGCTCAGAATCTCTTCCTGAAACGGATCTCAAAACTGAAATTGTTTGTGCGCGCGCTTAGTCTTCTGGTCGAGGCCTGCTCGTACTGCGCGACGAACGAGAGCCGATCGGAAACTCGATATTCGAGCGCCAAAATCTGATTCGGATCCGAAGTGACATTGGTTGAATACGTGACTGTCACTTCCTTGCTAATTCGTCTTCCCAGCGTCAAGCGAGCAGCCGGGGTCGAGCCTGTCGTGCCGCCAATCACCGG
>DASTVU010000311.1:0-3661 GCA_035758935.1 Pyrinomonadaceae bacterium
TGCCCGAGTTCGATGACATCGTCATTCGCGAAGCTGAAGGTCATCCCATCCGCGTCGGTGATGTCGCGCGTGTGGAGGACGGCGAGGCCGACCCTTCGACGATCGCCAACATCGACGGCGTCCCCACCGTGCTGCTCGACGTGCGGCGCCAGTCGGGGACGAACACCGTCGAAGTCGTGAAGAACATCCGCGAGCGGCTGGACGAAATCATCCCGACGCTGCCTCCCGGCTATCACGCGAGGGTCGTCCGCGACCTGTCGACGTTCATCGAAGCGGCCATCCACAACGTGGAAGAGCACCTGATCGTCGGGTCGATCCTGGCCGCGCTCGTGGTGCTGCTGTTTCTGTCCAACCTCCGGTCGACGATGATCGCCGCAATCGCCATCCCGACATCGATCGTCGCGACGTTTGGTCTCATCTGGTACATGGGCTTCACGCTCAACATGATGACCATGCTGGCGCTCACGCTTTCGGTCGGTATCGTCATCGACGACGCGATCGTCGTGCTCGAAAACATCTTCCGCTTCATTGAAGAAAAGAGAATCGCAGCAAAAGAGGCAGCGCGTGAAGCGACGAAGGACATCGGTCTGGCTGTACTGGCTACAACTCTGTCTCTCGTCGTCATCTTTTTGCCGGTGTCGTTCATGTCGTCCATCTCCGGACGGTTTCTGTATCAGTTCGGTATCACTGCTGCCGTCGCGATCATGGTCAGCTTGCTGGTCTCGTTCACGCTCACGCCAATGATGAGCTCACGACTGATTCGCGTGAGCGATGCGAAAGGTGGGCACGAGTCTCCTGCATCGCGACGCGGTTTCTATCGTTTTATCGATGGCGGTTACTCGCGCATGCTCGCGTTCGCGATGCGACACCGGGTGGCAGTTGCGGTCATTGCGCTGGCGACGGTGTTGACGAGTGTGCCGCTGTATCGTGCGGTGAAACAGGAGTTTATTCCGACGAACGTTGACGAAGCAGAGTTTGAAGTCAGCGTCAATGGTCCTGAAGGCACAAACCTCGCCGTGATGAACGAAGTCATCTCCGCGATGGAAAAAGAGATTCTCGAAACGCCTGGTGTAAGGCTCGTGCTTTCATCGGCTGGTGGCGGCTTTATTGGCGGTGTCAATCAGGGCAATGCTTACGTGCGCATCGCACCGCATGAGGAACGCACGCTCTCGTTCGGCAAGTTTTGGACCGAGCTGAAGAAGGGCAATCCTTTCAACGCATTCAAAGGAAACTACACGCAGCAGGATGTGATGTTGGAAGTACGCCGGCGACTCCAGAAGTACGCGCCGATGCGTATTGGTGTGCGTAATGCGCAGTCGTTCAACTTCGGCGCCGGTGGACGAACTGACATCGATTTCGTCTTTCGTGGTCCGGAACTCGAGACGCTTGCTGGATATGCAGACGATCTGGTCGAGCGCACGAAGACACTCGGCGGCATCGTCGACGCTGACACGACTTTGAAACTCAATAAACCGGAGCTGCGCGTCAAGATCGATCGCGACCGCGCCGCGGATCTCGGTGTCGACACTTCTGATATCGCAACCAGTTTGCGTTTGATGGTTGGCGGTGAAGAGGAAGCGTCGCGCTTCCGTGACGAATCGGTCAACGAAGATTACGACGTGCAGTTGCGTTTGACTGAGGCGGATCGACGTGATGTCGGCACGATTAGCCGTCTGTATGTTCCTTCGTCGCGAGGTGGACTTGTGCGGCTCGATAACCTCGTGAAGATCGATCGCGACACGAGTCCGTCGCGAATCGATCGTCTCGATCGTGAGCGACAGGTGTCGGTGCGAGCATCTGTGGCGCCGGGCTTTGCCCTCGCAGATCGAATCGAAGCCCTGCGTGGAACAGTTCGTGATATGAACCTGCCCAGCGCTTACACCACCACAGTTTCGGGTCGTGCACGTGAGCTCGAGAGAACGTTTACCGAGTTTATCTGGGCGTTTATTCTCTCGATCATCTTCATGTACATGATTCTGGCTTCACAGTTCGAAAGCACCGTGCACCCGCTTACGATTCTGTTGAGTTTGCCGCTTTCAGTCCCGTTTGCATTGCTGTCGTTATGGGGTACGGGGGATACGCTAAATCTTTATTCGGCGCTTGGTATTTTGGTCTTGTTTGGTGTGGTGAAGAAGAACGCTATTTTACAGATCGATCACATGAACAATTTGCGCGCGAAGGGCATGGAACGTCACGAAGCGATCATGCAGGGTAATCGCGATCGACTGCGTCCGATTCTGATGACAACGCTCGCGCTTGTTGCTGGTATGTTGCCGCTGGCCCTTGGGACTGGTCCTGGTGCTGAAGAACGACGTTCGATCGCGATCGTGGTGATTGGTGGTCAGAGCCTGTCGCTGCTGCTCACACTCATCGCGACACCGGTGGTTTATTCGTTACTCGATGATCTCAAAGCGACTTCTCGCTGGCGCCGCTTCGCCGAAGGCACATCAGCCGTTTCTCATGGAATCATCGGCCGCTTGAAGCCACGCCGCAAACCTGCTCGCAAGGCCACACCTGAACCAACCTCTGAAGTTAGTGGCGATTAGTTTTTATTAGCCACGGATTAACACGGATTTTATTCTGATCAGTGTAAATCCGCGTAAATCTGTGGCTAAAAAACTTGCCTAATCCTGATAATTTGCGCCCATTCGATCCAGTTTTCGCAAGAGCCCGGGCCAAACCAATCGTCCACCACCGCCCTGCGTAACCACTGCTTCCTGCGCCGGAATCTGCGCGAAGATCTTCGGATCAATCGGTACCAGCTTCACGCCGCCTGACTGCGCCATAATCTGAATCCGGCACGAGCGCTGTAGCAGAAACATCGAGAGAAATGCGTCCGCAACGGTTGGTCCAACGGTCAACAAACCGTGGTTTCTCAAAATCAGAAAAGTCTTTTTGCCAAGGTCCGCTACGAGACGCGGCTTTTCTTCATCGTTCAACGCGAGCCCTTCGTAGTCGTGATAACCAAGCGACGCGAGAACAAATAGAGACTGCTGCGAAATCGGTAGCAAACCATCCTGTTGCGCAGAAACTGCGATGCCGTGCTCCGTGTGCAGGTGCATGACACAAAGCGCATCCTCCCGCGCCGCATGCACCGCGCTGTGAATCGTGAACCCGGCCGGATTGATGCGGTACTCCGAATCCATCACGATCTTTCCGTCGAGATCCACCTTCACCAGACTCGATGCAGTTATCTCTTCAAACATCATCCCGTATGGATTGATTAAAAAGTGATGTTCCGGTCCAGGCACGCGCGCGGAGATGTGCGTGAAGACGAGATCATCCCAGCCGTAGTCGGCAACCAGACGATAAGCCGCAGCCAGGTCAACGCGCGTTTGCCACTCTTCCGGAGAAACCAGGTCGCGAACGTTGGCTTGCTTTACTTGTTCAGGGGCGCTCATAGTTATCCTTTCATCTCCTGCTGAAGGTCTGCCGGTTCAGGCATGCTCAGAATCTCTTCCCATCCGGACACATCGACGCGCATGCGTTGGACCAGATCGTCTCGAAGTTTCCGCAGCGACGCGCTCAGTTGCCGTGGATAATTCTCGATGTCGGCGAAGCGGTGGCGTTGTTCTTCGACAAATACCTTTTGTTTCTCGATTGACGGGATCGAAGAGTGTTGCCCGTTTTCCCAGAAGGGAACCAGCAGTCGATCGACTTG
>DASTVU010000312.1:0-11536 GCA_035758935.1 Pyrinomonadaceae bacterium
GAAGTAACGAACGGATAAGTGCCGTGGTCCACGTCCAGCAGCGTAGCCTGTGCGCCTTCGAGAAGAATCGATCTTCCTTCGGTCGCTGCGACGTTGAGGTAGTGTGTGGTGTCGGCGATGAATGGCCCAAGCCGCTCTGTCAACACCGACATCTCTTTGAAGATCTCATCTGCGTCGAGGCGCTCGCCACCGTACGCTTCAATGATGCGATTCGCATCTTCGAGATTTCTTTCTATACGAGAGCGAAGCACGTCGGGCACAAGCGCGTCGGCAGTTCGAATGCCACGACGGCCGGCTTTGTCTTCGTACGCGGGACCGATGCCACGTAAGGTAGTTCCAACCTTCTCGTTGCCAAGGCGCTCTTCGCTTGTATGGTCCAAAGCGCGGTGATACGGAAAAATGAGATGCGCGCGCGAGCTAATCTTGACGCGTTCGGGTGAGACTTCGATACCCTGTTGTGTGAGTCGATCGGCTTCAACGAAGAATGCCTTGGGATCGATAACCATGCCGTTCCCGAGTACGCAGGTTTTGCCACGGTGCACGATACCCGACGGCAGCAGGTGAAGCACGAACGATTGGTCCCCGACCTGGACTGAGTGTCCGGCGTTGTGTCCACCCTGATAGCGGGCAACGATCTCGAACCGCTCTGCGAGCAGATCGACGATCTTGCCTTTTCCTTCGTCGCCCCATTGGGCGCCGATCACTGCGATTACTTTAGACACAGATTATACGGATCTCCGAAAACCCGATTTACACGGATCAGAATTTTGCCATTTCCTGGTACAACTCGATGTACTTCTTTGCCGCAGCCTCCCAGGAATTATCGACTGCCATTCCGTTGTGCTGAATCTTTTGCCACTGTTCGGGCCGCGCATAAAAGTAAAGGGCTTCGCGTATTTTTTCAAGCAAAGCACCGGCTTCATACGGTCCAAACTTGAAACCTGTTCCCGATCCATCAGCCGGATTGTATTGTTGGACCGTGTCGTCAAGCCCACCGGTTGCACGCACGATCGGAACAGTGCCGTAACGCATGCTGTACATCTGATTCAACCCGCATGGCTCATACAGCGACGGCATGAGAAACATGTCGGCGCCCGCCTCAATCTGGTGCGCGAGCGGCTCGCCTGCGTAACCTTTGTAAATACCAACCTGCCGCGGGGCAGCGTCATGCCAGCGTTGCAGAAAGTCTTCGTATTCTTTGGCGCCGGCTCCGAGCGCGATGAAAAACGATCCAGTTTGGAGAATCGAACCAGAGATCTGCCGGATCAGGTCGTAACCCTTTTGCCCGACGAGTCGCGAGATGATCGCGATAACCGGCCGCTCAGGTTCCTCCGGGAGGCCGAATCGACGCAACAGGTCGAGCTTGCACTCGCGTTTGCCTGACAAATCATCGGCCGAAAAGTTTGCCGCGATGTGCGGATCTGTTTCCGGGTTCCAGATGCCGTAATCGACACCGTTGGTGATCCCGGCCAGACGATCACTGCGCGCGCGTAGAAGCCATTCGAGTCCGTGACCCTGGTCGCGAGTTTGAATCTCACGTGAATAACGCGGACTCACAGTTGAAAGCGCGTCCGCCGCCATGATTCCGGCCTTCAGTGCGGACGCATGACGATCAAGCGCGAAGTAGTCGCGTTCAGGTTGATCTCCGAATCCGAGCCACCATAGATCGCCCGCGTCAAAAAGTCCCTGATAACCAACATTGTGAAGAGAAAACAAACTGCGCGTTTTCTGAAAGAAAGCTTCGTAGCGGCGTCGTGCGCTCAACTCGGCGATCGCAAAACCACAGGGCCAGTCGTTTCCGTGCACAACGTCGGGTTCGAAACTCAAATGTTTGAGCAAAGCGAGGGCGGCACGCGAGAAGAAAGCAAAACGAATGTGATCGTCGCTGTGACCGTAGATCGTTTGACGTGCAAAGAACTCGGGTGCTTCAAGCAGATAAGCCGGCGCACCTGCCGCATCGCTGTACCAGAAACGAACCAGATGAACCTGTCCACGCCACTCAACGCGAACGTTTTCAACAGAGCCGCCATTCAATAGCGTCCGATCGACTTGCTCGTAAAGAGGCAGGACGAGCTTCGTATCGACATCCAGATTATTGAGGGCTTTTGGCAAAGCGCCTGATACGTCAGCGAGCCCGCCAGTCTTGGCAAAGGGCACAGCTTCAGAGGTCAGGATCGCGACGCGCATTTCGGGATGGGTGAATGGGGGATGCCTGGAGCTTTGTACTTAGTGCTTTGTGCTTTGACTTGAGTACCAAAAGTACCAGGAACAAAGCACAAAGCTCCAAGACCTTAACTCTGCATTGATGCGAGAAACTCGGCGTTGGACTTGGTCTTCTCGAGTCGCTCAAGAACGACTTCCATCTGTTCGACCGGTGACAGCGGATTCAGAACGCGCCGCATCACCCAGATGCGATTGAGATCTTCCTTGCTGATGAGCAACTCTTCCTTACGCGTACCTGAACGTTGCAGGTCGATCGCGGGGAAGAGACGCTTATCACTCAACCGACGATCGAGATGGATTTCGGAGTTACCCGTGCCTTTGAACTCTTCAAAGATCACGTCGTCCATACGCGAGCCAGTATCGATAAGTGCGGTAGCGATAATCGTCAGCGATCCGCCTTCCTCGATGTTGCGGGCGGCGCCGAAGAAACGTTTTGGACGTTGCAACGCATTTGAATCGATACCACCAGAGAGGATCTTGCCGCTCGGCGGCACGACTGCGTTATGCGCACGCGCCAGACGCGTGATTGAGTCGAGCAGAATAACGACGTCGCGTTTGTGTTCGACGAGTCGCTTTGCTTTTTCGATCACCATGTCCGCGACCTGTACGTGACGTGTCGGCGGTTCATCGAACGTGGACGAAATCACTTCGCCGTTAACGGATCGCTGCATGTCAGTGACTTCTTCAGGACGCTCGTCGATCAGCAATACGATCAAGGTTGTTTCAGGATGGTTCTGCGTCACCGAGTTAGCGATTGTTTGCAGCAACATCGTTTTACCGGTGCGCGGCGGCGCGACGATCAAGCCGCGTTGACCTTTGCCGAGCGGCGTCACCAGGTCGATCACGCGCGCGGAAAGGTTTTCCGATAACGTCTCCATCTTCAACTGCTCTTCCGGATACAGCGGCGTGAGATTGTCGAAAAAGACTTTCTCGCGCGCCTGATCCGGCGATTCAAAGTTGATCGCTTCGACTTTGATCAATGCGAAATATCGTTCGCCCTCTTTGGGCGGTCGGATCTGACCGCTGACAGTGTCGCCGGTGCGCAAATCAAATTTGCGAATCTGTGACGGCGAGACGTAGATGTCGTCGGGACCCGGCAGATAGTTGTACTCAGGCGCACGGAGAAAGCCGAATCCATCCGGTAAGGTTTCCAACACACCTTCAGAAAAGATGAGACCGCTCTTCTCGGTTTGTGCGGCCAGCACTTTGAAGATGAGTTCCTGCTTACGCATGCCGGTTGCACCCGGTACATCCATGCTTTTCGCAATTTGCGTAAGTTTGGAGATGGACATCTCCTTTAGATCAGCCAGATTGTGAAAACCCTCGTTCTTGCCGCCATCGCGGCCATCTCTGGATTCTCGTTCGGGAGCTTCGGCGGTTGCTACAGTAGCGCCGCCGTCTTCACCGTTGGCGTCGTTGTTCGCGCTTGATGCGCGTGAACGTGTTCGTTGTGACATATCAGTTGTTCTCTGTATTTCTTTACGCAGTTTCAGCGTTTACCAATTAACTTAATGATTGAAATGAACGATTGTGTGGTAGAGCGAGATGCAGGACGCGCGCAGCGACCTCCCACTTCATTCGCGGGGCAATAATCAGATTCTCCTCAAACGGTATAGTGCAATGTAACTCAACTTTTCGCGCGCGGCAAATCGGTAATGTCTATGATGCCACCGGCTCAGGGGGCGTGGCCCAAAATTCGAGATTGACCAAAAGGGGGCTGATGAGATTTTTCGGATACAGTTCAGGATACTAACTTAGCATTACAAAGCCCAAACATGAGCAACACATCTGTGTGCAAACTGTGGATAAAAATATCCACATCTTTACACAACAACTTCAATGCTGATCAATTGCGCTTATAATCGCACGCCAAAGCTCTTCGCGACCGCGGCCGCTTTTGGCCGAGTAGGCCATTACGCTGTCGTCATTGAGCACGCGTGCAATGTGCCCCAGGTTCTTCCTCAACTCGTTGTTCGAAAGCTTATCGGATTTCGTGGCAACAACTAACTGCGGCTTGTTATTTTCCTCAAGCCATTCGTGAAGCTGCAAATCCTGTTTTGTGGGTTCGTGGCGCGAATCTACGATGTGAATTGATAGCACAAGCTGGCGGCGCTTGGCAAGATAACTGGTCGCCATCTCGCCCCAAGTCGATTTTATTTCCTTCGGTACTCGAGCGTACCCAAATCCCGGTAAATCCACAAAACGGTACTGATCATTAATCTGGAAGAAGTTTAACGACTGCGTTCTGCCGGGCGTTGAGGAAGTACGGGCCAGACCACGAACACCGAGTAAGGAGTTGATCAGGCTCGACTTGCCGACGTTTGAGCGTCCCAGAAAAGCGATCTCGGGTTTGGAGTCACGCGGCCAATCGGCTTCCTGGAATGCGCTCTTCAGGAACTCGGCAGTAACAGCCTTCATCAGTAGTCCGGCCGCGGATGTACGCGGATTAAAGGCGGATCCGCGGCCTAATTCTTAAACTAACTACCGGCTGCGGCGGCTTGGGCTGCGGCACGTTGCTGGTAGAGCGCAATGAGCTTCGACATCCGATCCCGGATGTTAGCTAGTTTGGTTTCGTAGTCGGGACACTCTTTAACAACTCTTTCCAGGTGCGCAAGAAAGTTGGGATTCCCCATCTCTTCGCGCAGAAGCGGCAGGAACGGCTCCAGTTTGGCGTAAACGAAGAGGTGCTCGCCATTCGCATCATTGAACATCTGCGCGTCGATCGCGCCATTGTTAACAAACGAACAGGCCATGTCCCAGTAGGAAATCACCATGCGATAAAGACCACTCTTATCGCTGGTTAATACATCTATAAAATCTTCTTTGCCCTTGGGGTTGAAAGTAAAAAACCAGGTGCGCGCCTCGCGCATCGTCTTCTCGCGACGAAGGTCGTACAGCTTCAAGATTAGATCTGCATCTTTATATTTGCTCATTGGTAGATTCTCCTAAGTAGATCCATCCACAGATTACACAGATATCTGCGTAATCTGTGGATGGTTTGTATGGAAATTTAACTAGTCTGAATTCCTTGTGAAGGCTGCTCGGTGTTCCAGATCGGCGGACCTTCGTCAGCAGCGGCCTCAGTCGGGCACGAGTCTTCGAGCGCGAGAGACAAGACCTCATCAATAGTGTCAACGAGATGGACGGTAAGCATCTCGCGAACTTCCTCTGGCAATTCGGTCAGATCCTTCTCGTTATCCTTCGGCAGGATGATGGTGTCGATGCCAAAGCGATGTGCAGCCAGCAGTTTCTCCTTTACTCCGCCGATGGGAAGCACTTTCCCTCGCAGCGTGATCTCGCCCGTCATGGCAACATTCTTTTTAACGGCCACGCGCGCCAACGCGGAGGCCATTGCAGTCGCCATCGTAATGCCCGCTGAAGGTCCATCTTTCGGAATGGCGCCTTCCGGAATATGAATATGCAGATCTCGCTTACGAATGAAGTCGAGACTCATACCGAGGCGTTCAGCGCGCGCACGAATACAGGTCAATGCTGCTTGCGCTGATTCCTGCATGACGTCGCCGAGTTTGCCTGTCAGGGTTACGCCGCCACGACCCTTAACGAGCGTGGCTTCAATCTGTAGCACTTCACCGCCGATTTCAGTCCAGGCTAATCCGGTTGCGAGTCCGATTTCACTCTGCGCCGCGACGCCTTGCTGTCTGAACTTGATCGGACCGAGCATCTCGCGTACGCGTTCGGCGTCGACTACTACGGCATTCGTGTTCTCATCTGCCTGTTCCGAAACAAACTTGCGCGCAAGCTTGCGACAACACGAGCCGATCTCGCGTTCGAGATTTCGAACACCAGCCTCACGCGTGTAGTGACGAATGATTTCGAGAATTCCTTCATCAGTGAAGTCGAATTGCTCGAGCTTGAGACCGTTACCTTCGGATTGTTTCGGCACGAGGTGACGCTTCGCGATCTCGAGTTTCTCTCGTTCCGTGTAACCGGAGAGCCGGAGAATTTCAAGACGATCCTGAAGCGCCGGCGGAATTGTGTGCAGTACGTTCGCTGTTGCTATAAAGAAGACCTTCGAGAGATCGTACTCAACGTCGAGATAGTGATCCTGGAACGTGTGGTTCTGTTCCGGATCGAGCACTTCGAGCAATGCCGCACTCGGGTCGCCACGGAAATCAGCGCCGAGCTTGTCAACTTCATCGAGCAGCAACACTGGATTCACCGCACCGGCCTTCTTCATCATCTGGATGATCTGTCCGGGTAGTGCGCCGATGTATGTACGACGATGACCGCGAATCTCAGCTTCATCACGCACACCACCTAGCGAGAGTCTTACAAACTTTCGTCCGGTAGCTCGCGCGATCGATTTTCCGAGACTTGTTTTGCCGACTCCCGGCGGACCTACGAAGCAGAGAATCGATCCTTTCGGGTTCTTCACCAGTTGTCGAACGGCGAGATACTCGAGGATTCGTTCTTTGATCTTTTCGAGACCAAAGTGATCTTCGTTCAAGACCTCTTCAGCTTTGACGAGATCCTTAATCTCTTTCGACTTCTGTTTCCAGGGCACACTGATCAGCCAGTCGATATACGTTCGCGAGACTGTGCCCTCGGCAGACATCGGCGGCATGGCTTCGAGGCGATGCAGTTCCTGCATCGCTTTCTCTTTAGCCTCGTCGGTCATGCCGGCTTCTTCAATCTTTTTCTTCAGCTCTTCGAGCTCTGCCTTCTCATCCTTGCGACCAAGCTCTTTGTGAATCGCTTTGATCTGCTCGTTGAGGTAGTACTCTTTCTGAGCTTTCTCCATCTGTCGCTTGACGCGAGTTTGGATCGTGCGATCGAGTTGACGTTTCTCGATCTCGGTTTCCAGCAACTCAATTAAACGTTGCAGGCGTGCTTGAGTGGAGAAGATCTCCAACAGGCCTTGCTTGTCTTCGACAGAGATTCTCAGTTGCGATGCGAGTGCATCGGCGAGATGCGAAGGCTCCTGATTGCGAAGCGCTGTTTGGAGTGCGTCGGTTTGCGTGTCAGGCGCGAGTCGCAGGTGTTGTTCGACGAGCTGACCGACTTTTTGAATCAGTGCGTCGAGACGTGTGCCTTCTTCGTTGACCACCGGCGCGCGACGAACGAGAGCCATGAAGGCCCCGTCGGTGTTCTCAACGCGCACAGTTGTCGCACGTTCGCGACCTTCAACCACCACCTTGATCTGGCCGTTCTCCTGTTTCTGCGACTGGAGAATGCGGCCGAGCGTGCCAACTCCATAGATTTGTTCTGGACCAGGCTCGTCGACAGTGGCGTCATGCTGTGTAGCTAAGAAAATCGTGCGATCCGTTGCGAGAGCCTGTTCAAGGGCCCTGACCGATCCGGAACGACCTATTTTGAAAGCGACTTTAGTAAAGGGGAATATCACGACGTCGCGGATTGGCACCATCGGATACCAGGCTACGTCGGAGGGGGTTCTGTCTGAATATTCTTCCATGATTGAAACAACTCTACCTGAGAAAGAGGGCTAATTGTAAAACATTTCCGGTCGGGTCCGCTACTTTTGGATCTAGCCACAAAAACACACAAAAAACAGCAAATAAAATCCCCTTTTTGCTTTTTGTGGCTACTTTCTTACGCTGCGGCGCCGTCGATTCCGGCGAGGCCTTCACCCGGAATGGCTCGGCGACGTTCGACCATTTCGCTGGTTATGACGAATTCTTTGACTCGTTTCTGAGAAGGAAGGGTGTACATCGCGTCAAGCAGCAGTTCTTCGAGGATCATCATAAGGCCGCGGGCTCCGACTTTCCGCTCAACAGCCTGTCGGGCGACGGCTTTGAGCGCATCCTCGGTAAACTTCAGCTTAACATTATCGAAATCAAACTTCTTCTGGTACTGCTTGACCAGAGCGTTCTTGGGTTCTGTAAGAATCTTGATGAGTGCTCCCTCGTCGAGTTCGTGGAGCACGCCGCACACCGGCAGACGTCCAACAAATTCCGGGATCAATCCAAAGCGGATCAGATCTTCCGGTTGCACTTGTGCGAGGGCCTCTGCGTGACGGTGCATGCCTGACTTCACTTCGGCATGAAATCCGAGCGACTTGTTTCGCAGCCGTCGCTCGATCACTTTCTCGAGTCCGACGAACGCGCCACCGCAGAGGAAGAGAATGTTCGTCGTATCAACCGGGAAGAATTCCTGATGTGGATGTTTGCGACCGCCCTGTGGTGGGACATTCGCGACCGTGCCTTCGAGGATCTTCAACAGCGCCTGCTGCACTCCCTCACCTGACACGTCGCGCGTGATCGACGGGTTCTCATCCTTACGACAAATCTTGTCGACCTCGTCAATATAGATAATGCCTTGTTGTGCACGTTCGACGTCGCCGTTCGCAGCCTGAAGCAACTTCAGAATGATGTTCTCGACGTCTTCACCAACGTAGCCAGCTTCAGTCAACGTGGTCGCATCAACGATCGTGAAGGGAACTGCAAGCATGCGCGCGAGCGTTTGCGCCAGCAACGTCTTGCCAGTGCCGGTTGGTCCGATCAGCAGGATGTTTGCTTTCTGAATCTCAACATCTGAACGACGACGACCAAGCTCGATGCGCTTGTAGTGTTGATACACAGCGACGGCCAGGCGCTTCTTCGTTTCCTCCTGGCCGATCACGTATTCATCTAAAAAGTTTTTAATCTCTCCGGGCTTCGGAAGCGGCGGGCGAGTGGCGACTGACTCTGCCTGCTGATCGTCGGTGATAATCTCGTTGCAAATGTCGATGCACTCGTTGCAGATGTAAACAGTGGGTCCTGCAATGAGCTTCTTCACTTCGTTTTGCGACTTGCCGCAGAACGAGCAGCGCAGAGTATCATCAGTTCGTCTCACCATAATCTCGCGATGAAGCTCCTTTGGGGGACCGCGCCGTCACACTACTCTCGGTGCGCGATGACCTCGTCTATTAAACCATATTCCTTGGCCTGCGTGGCAGACATAATTTTATCGCGTTCAACATCACGTTCGACGGTATCGTAAGATTGTCCGGTGTGCTTGGCGATGATTTGGGAGGTGAGTTCGCGCATTCGCAGGATCTCTTCTGCTTGAATACGGATGTCTGTTGCCTGGCCTTGTGATCCGCCTGAGGGTTGGTGAATGAGGATACGCGAATTAGGGAGTGCGAAGCGTTTTCCTTTTGCGCCCGCGGCCAACAAGAGAGCCCCCATCGATGCACACTGTCCGACGCAAATGGTCGTGACATCCGGGCGAATGAATTGCATCGTGTCGTAGATCGCCATGCCTGCTGTGATCGAGCCACCAGGTGAATTGATATATACGTTGATGTCTTTTTCGGGATCTTCAGCTTCGAGAAATAACAGTTGGGCTACGATTAGGTTAGCAATCTGATCGTCGATCGGGGTACCCAGGAAAATAATATTGTCTTTCAGCAGCCGTGAGTAGATATCGAAGGCCCGCTCGCCTCGCGAAGTTTGCTCAACGACCATTGGGACTAGAGCCATACAGTCTAACCTCTTCAAGGAACTTGGTACTTGGTATTTTGTGCTTAGTACTTTGTATGTACTTTAGCTTCACATACAAAGAACCAACTACAAAACACTAAGTTCAATTATTCATCCTTCGGCGCTTCTTCTGGTTCCTTTGATTCGGTCCATTCAGCGTCTGTGATGTTCGCGTTTTCAATCAAAAGATCAAGCGCTTTTTGGTTGCGCAATCTGTGCGCGATGCTACGTTCGCCTCCATTCTTTGTCAAGGCAGCACGCACCTGTTCTTTTGTTTGTCGTGATGCACTTGCGATCGATTCGATCTCGGCATCGATTTCTACGTTAGTGACGCTGATATTCTCGGTCTCACCTATCTTATCCAGCAGCATCGAAGAGCGCACATCTTCCTCTGCCTGACCCTTCAATTCTTCACGTGCACTCTCCCAATTGAGCTCCTGCGTGCGCGGATCAATTCCGCGACTCATCATCTGGCGTACGACACCTTCGAGACGAGTTTGCGTCTGTTGTTCGACGAGGCTTTGCGGAACTTCAAACGGGTGCGCATCGAGTAGCTTGCGTATCACTGCGTCGCGCAGGTTGTGATCGGACTCAAAAGCGGCTCTCGCTTCGAGATCCTCACGTACTTTAGTCTTGAACGTTTCTACTGAGTCAAACTCGCCACCGAGACTCTTGACCCATTCATCGTCGAGTTCGGGAAGTTCTTTTTGTCGAACGGAAGTGACCTCAGTCGTATATTCAACTTTCTTGCCGGCCAGGCCGGGTGAAGAAAAGTCTGCGGGGTAATCGACCAGGAAGGTGCGCGTATCGTCGGCGTTAACCCCGGTGAGATTCTCAGTGAACTCTTTCTGCACACCCTGACCACCGAGAACCACCTCGACGTCGTCTACTTTGATGTCTTCCGTTTCAGGTTCATCGACGAATTTACCGCGCGCGTTGACTGTAACAGTGTCGCCGAGTTGCGAAGGACGATCCTCAACTGGTTGAAGAGACGCGGAAGCATCGCGCAGGTTCTCGATCATTCTTTCGACGTCTGCGTCAGTGATCGGTCGCTTACGGCGTGTAACTTCGAGTCCTTTATACGTCGCGAGGTTTACTTCGGGCAGCACTTCAAGGCCGACTTTAATCGTCAGTGGTTCTTCGCCTAAACGTTCGAGAGCGGTCGTGTTATCGAGCTCGACATTCGGCTCACCGAGTGCGTTCAATGAATGTTCGTTGATGGCGTTGTTAACAGCTTCCGGAAGCAGTTCGCGCAGCACCTCAGTTCTTATCTCGGATTTATAACGTGTGCGCACAACTGAAGTTGGTGCGTGTCCGGGACGAAATCCGGGAACAGTTGCGGCCTTGCTGTACTGCGCGCTGACACGGTCAAGAGCACTCCGTATCTGCGCCGGCTCAATTTCGATTTTGATCTCCTTGCGAGTTGGAGAGAGGTCAATTAGTTCAGTTTTCATTGATTCGAATCTGTTCTTTGTACTTAGTGCTTAGTGCTTTGTTTGAATTTGAGAACTGACAAAGTACAAAGCACTAAGTACCAAGTTCTCATGCTTGGTGCGAAAGGGGGGACTCGAACCCCCACACCTTTCGGTACCAGATCCTAAGTCTGGCGCGTCTGCCAATTCCGCCACTTTCGCAAGCAAAAGGCGCGATGAAGAATAGCACAGGGAATTAGCCACAGATAAACGCGGATCTGCGCAAATCTGATTTTCACGGATCTGCGTATCTGTCTTAACGAACCTTATAGTCGGTTCTTGGTTTGCCGAGGAAGTCTTTGCCGGTGGTCTTGGTGATCATGCCGAGTTGTTCGAGTTCGTAGTAGGCGCGTTGGATTTCGCCTTTGTCGACGGAGAGTTTTTGGGCGAGCGCAGCGG
>DASTVU010000313.1:0-6429 GCA_035758935.1 Pyrinomonadaceae bacterium
CCTAACGGCGGAACGTTCACGATGTTGGGCCACACCGGTAGTCCCTGGCCGTTGCTGCAGCCGAAGGAAGATCCGCATGCGATACCAAACTGTTGCACGCCGTTGTCGGTGATCGAACCGACCTGCGAGAGCATGTTCTGCCGGCCGTAGTAAATACCGGCGTTGGCCCGAAGCACTGACTTACCTTCCTTGGATATATCCCATGCAAAGCCGAGACGTGGCTGAAACTGTTTCTTGGGGCTGTGCAAAGTGCCGTCTGAGGGGAAGTTTGGATTGTTTAGCAACGAAGCGTAAACGGTCTGACTGGGTGGCACTACCGGCTCGGGGAAGATCTGAGCTTCCCAGCGCAGGCCGTAGTTCAACGTGAAGTTTGGTCTAAGCTGCCACCGGTCCTGCACGAATAAAGCGAGGTCTTCATTCTTGATTGTCGATTTACCCGGAGGCGGAGCACCCGAGATTCCAGTCGGAATGCCGTTCTGCAAATAAAGAAGCAGTGGTCCACCTACGCTACTGCCGGCAGGGCATGCCTGATTAAACGGTGCGCCCTGAGTGATCCATCCGGTAAAAGCGCCCGCACCGTTAAAACACTCGCCGACGGTTGGCCCAAAGCCATTCGCAGCGGGCGTCGATGCATAACGCAGGAAACCCGCGGGGCTGTCGAAGATGTAACGGCCCGTAAAGAAACCGCGGAAGACCTGATCGTTCAGCGTGTGTAGCCACTCGCCGCCGAATTTGAGGTTGTGATCGCCCGTGATGATCGAGAAGTTGTCTTTGATGTGTGTGCGCCAGAGTAGTTCATCGACATTCGGTTCGAGGAAAAACGGAAAACCGAATCTGAAAGTTGTAGCAAACCCCATCGCCGTGTCCGCCGGGACATTTGAAGGAACCGCAGCGCGCGGCCGCAACTCACGACTGTAAGAAAAGTGAGCTTCGTTGAGTTTTGTCGGCGACACAGTGGTGAACAAGTTCGCGCGCACCACGTTGATCTTTGATGGGCCTTCGATGCCGTTAGCCGAGTTTCCATATGTGGGGACGTCGAACGTTTGGTTCGTGTTCTTCGAGTAGTCGAAGTTGTACGACACGGAAAGATGGTTTGCACTGGTGATATCGAAATCTACTCTCGAGAAGAACGCCTGATTATTAATCTTGTGTTCGATCGGCAGTCCTTCTTCCTGTTGGCGCGTAGTCCTGATGAAACCGATCAGGGCTAGACGAGCGCAATCGTCGTTACCATTGATTGCGGCTTCATTTGCGCCGATCGTAGGTGCCGCAATCGGACACGGCGTATTACCGATCTGTTCGCTCAGATTTGCGCGTTCTAATTTTTCCCGAATGCCCTCAAAGGCGAAGAAGAAAAACGCCTTATCCTTTTTGATTGGCCCGCCAATCGTTCCGCCGTACTGTTTACGATTAAAACCTTCGAGCGATTTGCCGTCGGAAGTGTTTGCGGTCAGAGCTTCGAGGCGCTGGAAATAAAATGCGCTGCCGTGGACGTCGTTTGTGCCTGACTTCGTGATGACGTTGATCACGCCACCGGCCGTACGCCCGAACTCAGCGCTCGCTCCGGTCGCAACCACCTGAAACTCTTTTACTGCTTCGAGTGTGATGTCGATTGCGGCGCGCTGTCCTCCGAGTTGTTCGCCGAAGAAACCGTTGTTGTAATCGCCGCCATCAAGACTGACGTTATTAAAGATTCCGCGCTGGCCCGCGAAATTGATCTCATCGCCGTCAGGGCCTTGCGTGATGCTGACGTTGGGCGTGAGTGTCAGCAGGTCTTCAAACTTTCTTCCGAGAACTGGGGTAGTGCTGACTGCTTGCTCGTTCATCGTCGTGCTGGCTTCAGTCTTGACGGTGTCGATTGTAGGAGTCGTCGTGACAGTGACGGTTTCCTGGAAGTTCGAGATCTTCAACGAGAAGGGAATGTTCATCGCCTGGCCCACTGTTAGCGCGGTGCTTGGAAGCACGGCGGTCGCAAAGCCCTGCTTCGAAACAGTCACTGAGTAGTTACCGGGTTGAAGCGAAAGCGCAACGAAGCGGCCGTCTTCGTCTGTGGTTAGCGTGCGCGTAAAATTGGTGCCGAGGTTCTTGATTTCGACGTTTGCGCCAGGAACTACTGCGCCATTCACGTCAACCACAGTGCCCTGGATCGTGCCGGTAGTGATCTGAGTTTGGGCGCCTGCGTTCGAAGCTATCAACAGCGTGAGAATGAGGCTTGCTGCGAAACTAAAGATCCGGGGGAAGCTGTTAGGTACGGGGGTCCGCATAGTGATCTCCTATATTCAAGTGTGTCGACTAGTGTCAGATATTGCTTGGAATGTTCAAGTTTCTGGATGGTCTTAACTTCTCGGGAGAAGGGTTTTTGCTGCTCGATCATGTTGCTTTTGCAAATCGGACCAGTTGGTCGGACATCTTAGTTACCCGTTCAGAGCGTGTCAATGAAACTTTATTGTGAGATTAATCTCAGTGTGGTCTAGCTTTCCATAAAGAAATCTACTCCCGCCCACGGAAGTGGGCGGATTGTTCAAGTCCTTTCTACAGAACTCGCATCCTACACGGGCTATTAATCCCGCCAACGGAAGTTGGCGGATACTTCAAGTCCGAACCATTTATTAACAAACCAGATAAATAGTAAGGACCTGAACAATCCGCCAACATCCGTTGGCGGGATTTAGATTTTCACTTAATAGTTCTTATAGAAAGGACTTGAACGATCCACCCACTGCCGTGGGCGGGATTTGTGCAAAGCCAATGGCGGTCGTTCTTAAAACAACTCATGGTTACAACGCTTTTGTAACAGTTAAATGGCTATGCTGAGTTCAAATGGACGTTCAGATGGTGAACTTTTTGCTGTTACAGGAATCGGTGGGCATAGTTGCGCGGATCTGGAGTTATTTGACGCAACAGTTCACTTTCGGCCGCATTACTGTTTCTGCTTCCAGTTTGTTCGTCGGTGTGGTGGTCGCGGCGGTGACGTTGCTCGCCGCGCGTTGGTCCAGTGGTCTCATTGAGCGGCGGATGGCGAATCGTCGTCATATCGATCCGGGTTTGCGTTACACGATCGCACGGCTCGTCAAGTATCTCGTCATCACACTCGGAATCCTCATCGCACTTAAACAGGCTTTCGCGATCGATCTCACGTCGATTGCAGTGATCTTTACGGCGCTTTCTGTCGGTATCGGTTTTGGACTTCAGTACATCGCTTCGGATATCGCGTCCGGATTTATTCTGTTGTTCGAGCGACCGATAAGAATCGGCGATCGCATCACTATCGGTGAAGATGAAGGCGATGTGCAGAGCATTAATCTGCGCACTACGATTGTCACCACAAACGATCGGATTGCGATCATCGTCCCGAATTCAAAACTGGTGAGCCAGCGAGTGGTGAACTGGTCGTATGGTGATCCACGTGCTCGGATCGCGATCCCGATTGGAGTGGCTGACGATTCGGACATTCAGCTCGTGACCGACACGTTGATCGAAGCAGCGCAGAACGTTGCGAATGTTTTGACGGACCCGGAACCCCGCGTGCAGTTTTTGAAGTTTGGAGACTACTCTTTGGACTTCCGTCTCCTTGTTTGGACAAAGCAGCCGCGACGTCACGTGCAGATTCGCAGCGATATCAACTACCGCATCGCCGAGTTGTTTCGTGAACGTGCGATTCGGATTCCTTATCCAACCCAGGAATTTCTATTGAAAGGCGTCCCTCGCGCTCTCGAGCCTGGTCTCCTGCAGGACAACGACCTTTTAACCGCGGATGAACGCAGATAAAAAGGGATTGGTAATACTTTTGTCTCAGGCATTGCGCATCCAAACTGAGTGAGGCATCATTCAGTTTAAGATGCGATCAGCTCGTTCGCTAAACAATGTCCGTGCCGTTGTAGGCGATAAACGTGAGGCCATCATGCGTGCCGCCATTAGTGTCTTCGCGCATAGTGGATACTTCAACTCCAAGGTCGCGGATATCGCGCGCGAAGCAGGCGTCGCCGATGGCACCGTCTACCTCTACTTCAAAAGTAAGGAAGATATTCTCCACTCAATTTTTGACCGCAGCGTTGAAGAAGCACTTGCCGCGGCGAGAGAACAGGTCGCCGAGGTCAAAGACCCAAAAGAAAAACTTCGCCAGATCGCGTTGTTGCATCTCGAACGTCTCGGTGCTGACCGCGATCTCGCGGTTGTCTTTCAGGTCGAACTGCGCGGCTCAACCAAGTTTATGGAAGAGTTTTCAGCCGCCGGCTTCGCTGAATATCTCGCGCTCATCCGTTCCACCTTTGAAGAAGGACAACGCGCGGGCATCTTTCGAGCCGATCTAAACGCCAAAGTAGTGGCAAAGATCCTTTTCGGAGCGCTCGATGAAATGGCGACAAACTGGATCCTCTCAAAGCGGCGCTACAAACTGGCGCCGATGGCTGACGAAGTTTTGGATATATTTCTAAACGGAGTGAAGACGCAGTGAACCGAGCGCTTGAGTTCATGGATTTACGCTCGAGTACTCCCGTGCGCCAACCTGCCTCTGCAGACGAGCCCGTCACTCTTGTCGACGTCTTCATACGCGTTGCACACAAGCACAAACGACCCGACACCCTTAATTACAAGAGCGACGGACGTTGGAATTCGCTCTCATCTGACGAAATGCTTCGGCGTGCAAAGTCGATTGCCGCCGGACTGCATGCGATCGGTGTGAGTGCGGGCGACCGTGTAGCGATACTTTCTGAAAGCCGCGTTGAATGGACGCTGACAGATGCCGGATCGATCTTCGCCGGCACGATCGACGTTCCGATTTATCCAACCTTAACGCCACCTCAAGTCCGTTACATCCTGAACGACTCGGGTTCCTCTGTTCTCTTTCTAGCGAACCGAGAAAAGTTTGATGAGCTGAAAGACGCGCTTGGTGAGTGTCCGCAAGTGAAGCACGTCGTTTTCTTCGAGCCCGACGGAATTACTGGCGCGGAAGGTTTGACGTTGGCCCAACTCGAAGAAAAGGGACGCGAGCTTGAACAACGCGAACCCGGACATATCGATCAGTCAGTAACAAAGACCACGGGGGATGATCTGGCGACGATCATTTATACCTCGGGCACGACTGGTGAACCGAAAGGCGTAATGCTGACGCATTCGAATCTGGTCTCGAATCTGATCGACTCGTCCGGGCATCTGTCTTTTGGTGAACACGACATCGCGTTGTCTGTGTTGCCGCTGTCACATGTTTTCGAACGCCAGGCGATGTACATGTACCTGCATCAGGGCATGGCGGTTTATTTTGCGGAGTCGTTGCAAACGATTGGTCCAAATTTGCGCGAAGTGCATCCGACGGTACTGGTAGGCGTGCCGCGAATCTTTGAGAAGATTTACGCGCGCATTCGCGAGCGTGCTGCTGAAGCCGGCAAAGTAAGCGCCGCGCTGCTGGCGTGGTCCATTTCTGTGGCTCGTGAGTACGCTAAACACGTACTCGCGCACGAACCTGTTCCGGCGTTTCTCAAGTTGCAGCACCGGATTGCGTCGAAGCTGGTGTTTTCAAAATGGCATTGGGCGTTTGGCGGGCGTATGCGATTGCTGGTCTCGGGCGGCGCCGCACTGCCGGAGGATCTTCAGTACATCTACCTTGGCGCCGGCATTCCCATCGTTCAGGGTTATGGTTTGACGGAGACTTCGCCAGTTATCACCACGAGCAAAATTGAAAACATTCGCCCCGGAACTGTCGGAACGGCCATTCCCAACGTCGATATTCGCATCGCCGAGGATGGCGAGATCGAAGTGCGCGGTCCAAATGTAATGCAGGGTTACTACAACAAGCCCGAAGAGACGCGAGCAGTCTTCACCAGCGATGGTTGGTTTAAGACCGGCGATATCGGCACGCTCGACAAAGATGGATTTCTGATGATAACCGATCGCAAGAAAGAGTTGTTTAAGACTTCGGGTGGCAAGTACATCTCACCGCAACCGATCGAACAGGCGATCAAAGGCTCGCGTTTTGTGAACCAGGTAGTCTTGATTGGAGCTGAGCGCAAGTTTCCAGCAGCGTTGATCGTGCCTGTCTGGGAACAACTCGAGTCGTACTGCAAGTTGAAGGGAATTGAAGTTAAAAGTCGGAGTGAGCTCTGCCATCATCCGCGCATCATCGATCTGATTCAACGACAGATCGATGCGTTGACTCCAAACCTCGCGAAGTACGAGCGCATCAAGAAAGTCGCGCTGTTGGAGGATGAGTTCACGATTGAAGGAGGCGAACTCACCCCGACTCTAAAAGTGAAGCGCAGAGTTATTGATGATAAGTATCGAGATGTGATTGAGGAGATTTATGAGGAATAGTGGTTGGAACTTTGTGATTGGTGCTTTGTGCTTTGTACTTTGTACTTTGTGCTTGGTGCTTGGTACTTTGTACTTAGTACTTGTTTAGTCGCACTAAGTACTAAGTACAAAGTACAAAGTACA
>DASTVU010000314.1:0-7579 GCA_035758935.1 Pyrinomonadaceae bacterium
CATAAGACCTGACAAAACTTTTCCCGGACCGGTCTCGACAAACGTACCCGTCCCTTGCTCAATGAGCAACTGCATCGAATCGACCCAACGAACGGGGGCTGAAACCTGTCTCACCAACGCGTCGCGTAATTCGTCGGGCGCGGTGGTTGCGCGCGCATCGACGTTTGTCACCACCGGCATCGCCGGTGCTTTAAAATCAAGCCGCTCGAGATCTGCTGCCAGCCTGCCCTGCGCGGGCTTCATGAGCGCGCAATGAAACGGCGCACTCACTTTCAACTTGATTACCTTCTTCGCAACACCGTCCAAACCTTCAATTGCACGATCCACAGCTTCAGTGTTCCCCGCGATCACTGCCTGGCCGGGCGAATTGAAATTCGCGACTGAACAAACCTGATTCTGGCTCGCCTCTGCGCAAACGCGCTGAATCTCACTCAGCTCGCCGCCGAGTACTGCAGCCATCGCGCCTGTACCTACCGGCACAGCTTCCTGCATGTACTGTCCTCGTGCGCGCACAGTGCGAACTGCATCCGACAAACCCAACGCACCTGCCGCCACAAGCGCGGAGTATTCACCTAAACTGTGTCCCGCGACAAATGCCGGCGCGCTAATTCCCGCTTCCATCATGGCGCGGAACGCTGCCACCGAAACAGTCAGAATCGCAGGTTGCGTATTCTCCGTTAACTGCAAATCCTCCGCCGGTCCTTCAAAGCACAGCCGCGAGATCGGAAAGCCTAACGCATCATCAGCTTCTTCAAAGACCTGTCGTGCAGCCGGAAACTTTTCCGCCAAATCCTTTCCCATACCAGGACTCTGCGAACCCTGTCCGGGAAAGATCAGTACCAATCCGTGGCTTACCATCGGAACAACACCGCGCCCCAGGTAACGCCGCCACCAAACGAAGCCATCAATACCAGATCGCCGGGTTTGATTCGCCCTGCTTCGACGCACTCATCGAGTGCGATTGGAATCGATGCCGAAGACGTATTTCCGTGGACCGCGATATTTGAATAAACCTTCGACATGTCCACGTTCAACCGGTCAGCCACCGCTTCAGTAATTCGCTGATTCGCCTGATGCGGTATAAACAAACTGATATCGTCTGATTTCACATCGGCCTGGTCGAGCACCTCACGGGATATCTCGGCCATTGAACGAACAGCAACTTTGAAGAGTTCGTTGCCCTTCATCTTGAAAAAGTGATCGCCGGCGGCGAGCGTGTCCGCTGTGGGTTTCTTCCGCGTTCCGCCGCCAGGTGAATAAAGCTGTTCCTCGTAACGTCCGTCAGATTTGATCTTCGACGCCAGGATGCCTCGATTACCTTCCACAGGTCCCAACACCGCGGCGCCTGCGCCGTCACCAAACAACACACACGTCTGGCGATCCGTGTAGTCCACGTACTGCGTAAGAATTTCCGCGCCGACGACTACCGCATGCCGTACCTGGCCCGTCTTGATCATCGAATCAGCGAGGGAAACTCCGTATAAGAAACCCGAGCACGCCGCAACAATGTCCATCGCTGCCGCGTTGTTTGCGCCCAGTTCTGCCTGAACGATGCACCCGGTTGAAGGAAGTATCTGATCGGGCGTCACTGTGGCACATAGGAGCAGATCGATGTCGGCAGGATCCAAACGAGCGCGCTCTATTGCCTGCCGTGCAGCACGCACCGCAAACAGCGACGTGTATTCACCCGGCGCGGCTTTGCGACGTTGCTTAATTCCTGTGCGCGTCGTGATCCATTCGTCGGAAGTCTCGACCATCGTAGCGAGATCCGCATTCGTAAGAATGCCTTCCGGATAAGAGTGACCCGTACCCAGAATTCCAGCGCGTTGATTCACCATTGATCCCTCAGATTACTACAATCGTCCACAGATTACACAGACACACGCAGATTAACGTCTGTGGGCATCTGTGTAATCTGCGGATTCTTTATTCCCTTTTCAATTTGCTCGGCCGTGCGATGCTCTGAAAACTCTTTCACACTCCTGATTGCGTTCCTAATCGCGCGTGCATTCGAACGCCCGTGGCCGATCACCACGATGCGACTGACACCCAGCAACGGCGCACCACCATACTCTGTATAGTCCAGACGCTTCTTGATATTTCGAAACGCCGGTTTCGCAAGCATCGCGCCCGCCTTTGTGACTGCCGTCGCCATTAACTCGCGCTTCAACATCGCCAACATCGCTTCGGTCAGTCCCTCTGACAGTTTTAGCATCACGTTTCCAGTGAAACCATCAGTGACGATCACATCGACGAGACCTGAGAAAACATCGCGACCTTCGACATTCCCGACAAAGTTGATATTGGTCAACTGGCGCAAGAGTGGAAACGCTTCTTTCGTCAGCTCGTTTCCCTTCGCTTCTTCCTCGCCAATGCTCATTAAACCAACTGAAGGTTTCACTGTTCCGAGCACCGAACGCGAGTAAGCATCGCCCATGATCGCAAACTGCGCGAGGTGAATCGGTTTGCATTCCGAGTTCGCGCCAACATCGAGCAACAACGTTGGCTTTGCCGCTTTCGTCGGAATCATTGCCGCGAGGGCGGGTCTGTCGACACCCGGCAGAGTGCCAAACACCATCTTTGCGGTTGCCATTGCCGCACCCGTGTTGCCGGCGGAAACAAAACCATCAGCACGACCATCCATTACGAGCTTCGTACCGATCCTCAAAGAACTTTTCTTCTTCCGTCTGACGGAAGTGGCGACGGGATCATCCATCGCAATAACTTCAGCTGCTTCGACTAACTCAATACCGCGATCGCCATCGCCGCGCCAACCGCATCGTCGCAGCTCGGGCTCAACCTTGTGAGACTGGCCCACAAGAATAACTCCCACGCCGAAGTCGCGTGTCGCAGCAAGGGCGCCATCGATCTCCACGTGCGGCGCATGGTCACTTCCCATGGCATCGAGAACGACCTTGCCCGTCAATTGGGGCTGATGCTGCGACTGACTTCGCACAGATCTGATTTAGCTTTGTTCTACTTGCACCACTTCGCGACCTTTATAAAAGCCGCATTTGGGGCAAACGCGGTGTGGCATGCGGGGCTCACGACAATTCGGGCAAAGGGTAGTTTGAGGGGTGCGCAAAGCATCGTGCGCGCGGCGCTTGCCGCGACGAGCTTTTGAGTGTCGTCGTTTTGGATTTGGCATAATTACTCCATCTATAGTCCGCCACAAAAAGGCACAAAAGGCTCAACGAAAATCTTTTGTGCTTTTTGTGCCTCTTTGTGGCTATATTAATTTTTTAAGAGCCGCCCAACGCGGATCGGTATCGTTTGTAGCGCAACTGCAATCGCCCGTATTCCTGTCTGTGCCGCATTCCGGGCAAATGCCTTTGCAGTCTTCGCGACAGAGCATGCGAGTGGGTACAGCCAGCACGATTTGCTCTTTCACGATCTCGTCGACGTCAATCGCTTCACCGTCAAAGACCGCAACCGACATCTCCTCTTCCGTCAGTTCCGCCACTCCACTCGATTCATATTCCGAACCGGTGATGTACTCAAGGGCGAAATCCGTGTCGACCGATGCTTCGACGGGCTGCAAACAGCGATCGCACTCAACTGTCGCTCGCGTCTCGACGTGTCCGTTAACAAAGACCTCATTACCAGCCAGCCGAACCTTGCCGCTCACGGTTGCTGGCCCACTCAAACTTATTCGCTCGTCCACCGGATTGAGATCATCAGGCTGATAAACGTGAGCGAATTCGCCCTTACCACCCTCCAGGTTCTCTAACTCAATCCGCATGCAAAACGGCCATTATAGCGGGCCGGAACGCTCTGTCAACGCGCTAGTCGGTCTTAATCCGTGAAAATCCGTGGTTCAAAGCGTCTTCCCGTAACACGGTAGCAAGTCGCTTGTCGGCTCCTGCCATCAGTCGAGTTGCCGGTACGATGGGACTGGAATTCTTGCCACCCGCTTTCTCTAAAGCTTCCTGTGCCAGCTCTTTACGCCCGGTTCGTTGATAAACTTGTGCAAGTAAATAAAACGCCTCGGCGTAGCCGGAATCCATCTTTGTCGCTTTCCGTAGGTGACGCACAGCCAGTTCATCGCGGTTCAGTTCGAAATAGAGACAACCCAGGACGTAATGCGCCTCGGGTGACGGGCGAACTGTCAGGGCACGCTTAAATTCGCCGAGTGCGGCACGCCAGTTCTTTTCAACCACGAACACCCAGCCCAACCCGTAATGTCCCGCAAATGAAGAACCACCCTGGGAATTCGCGTTGCTCAGTAAGTCTTTCGCAAGGGCGACTTCGCCATCGTCGGCACACGTCAATCCCAGCAAAAGTGAGACGCGAAGATCGTCAGGCAAGGCGACGTGGGCCCGCGCCAGGTATGATCGCGCTTGTTTTGTTTTTCCTCTGCGGAAGTAATGTTCACCGATAAACAAATTCAACGTGGAGTTTTCTTCGTCTATCTCGGCCGCTCCCTGGAGTTTCGCTATGCCCTGCGAAACCTGCTTGTCCTCTATCAGTAGAAAACCTTCGTTCACCAGTTCTTCAAATGCTTTGTCCTGCCCGCGCGGTCCGGCGAGAATCCGCAAACGCAACTCGTCGCGATGAACGATCTCTTCCTGCTCGACCGTGTCTCTCTGGCAGCGCTCGCTCCACATCCGCTCGAGCCGTTCGGTTTCGATCACGCCATCTTCGGTTAACAGACTGACGAGCGCTCTCATCAGCGAGCGATCGAAGTATGCATTCTGTGCGTAACGAAGCAGCAGATCGAGACTTCGCTCCAGACGTTCCGCCAGTCGTGCGACTCTGTTTTCAGCCGCAGAGATGCGTTCGAGAAGATGTTCGTCAGTGGAAAGGCTTGTTGGTCCAGCTTCGAAGCGAGAGGAGCTGGGTTCGACAACGATCATCAAGCGTGTGCCGCAACGAGCGCAGAATTCCTGGCCCAGCGGATTTGCCGCAAGGCACTTTTGACAGTAGTGAGAGATGCCGGGGCGCATTTTCATTGCCAATTGCCGATTGCCAATTGTTGATTTACAGATTTTTGACTAAACAAATCGGCAATCGGCAATTGGCAATCGAAAATAAACTAGTACTCGTAGAAACCGCGACCGCTCTTTCGGCCCAGCCAGCCGGCGTCAACATACCGCTTCAGCAGCGGGCACGGTCTGTATTTAGGGTCTCCGAGCCCCTCATATAACACATTCATGATGGCAAGGCATACGTCCAGACCGATAAAGTCTGCGAGGGTCAGTGGACCCATCGGATGATTCATCCCGAGTTTCATGATGCCGTCGATACTTTCACGACTCGCTACACCTTCGTACAGAGTAAAAATCGCTTCGTTGATCATCGGCATCAAGACGCGATTGGAGACAAAGCCGGGCGAGTCCTGACAGTCGAGAGCGGTTTTGCCTAACTGTTCGGAGAGCGCTCTGACCTTTTCGTAAGTTTCGTCCGAAGTTGCCATGCCGCGAATGACTTCGACGAGCTTCATCACCGGCACCGGATTCATGAAGTGCATGCCGATAACTTTATCCGGGCGTTTGGTCGCGGCGCCCAGTTTGGTGACTGATATTGATGAGGTGTTTGAAGCGAGAATCGCGTCGGGTCGTGTGATTTGATCGAGCGTCTTGAACACGTCGGTCTTCACGGCCAGATTTTCAGTAACGGCTTCAATGACAAAGTTCGCGTCTTTGAATGATCCAAAGTCCGTAGTCGTGCGGATCCTACTGGTGATTGCTTGTTTGCCCTGGCTATCGAGCCGCTCCTTATCCACATCACGTTGCAGGCTCTTATCAATCGCACTTAGTCCGCGAGTGAGAAACTGTTCGCTCACATCGTGCAGAATTACGTTGTGGCCTGCCCGGGCGGCAACTTGCGCGATCCCATTCCCCATAGTGCCTGCACCCACGACACCAATGGTGACAGGATTGATAAGATTTGCAGGATTGTCAGGATTCATCTTGTCCATCATGAAAATCTTCGTAATCCTGTCTAACGTTCGATCGCCATCGCTACGGCGTTGCCGCCGCCAAGACACAACGAAACAATTCCTCGCTTCGCATCACGTCTCTTCAACTCATACAAGATGCTCGTCAACAATCGCGATCCCGATTGCCCAATCGCATGGCCCAACGCAACCGCGCCGCCATTCACGTTCACCTTCTCCGGATCGAGTCCGAGCTCGCGTGTCACCGCGAGGGCAGCAACTGAAAACGCCTCATTCAACTCAACCAGATCGACTTCACTGCCCGACCAACCAGTCTTCTTCAACAACTTCCGCACCGCTTCGACCGGAGCCATCATCACGAGTCGTGGATCGACACCCGACACAGCCTGCGCAACGATTCGCGCCATTGGCTCAACACCAAGTTCGCGTGCACGTCGCAACGACGTCACCACGACCGCGGACGCGCCATCGTTAACGCTCGGCGCGTTCCCCGCCGTTACTGTTCCTTCACTCTTGAACGCCGGCTTCAGTTTCGCCAGACCTTCAATCGACGTGTTTTCACGCACTGTCTCATCAGTATCGAAAACGAGCGCGGCGCCTTTCTTCTGCGGAATCTCAACCGGAACTATTTCGTCTTTGAACTTACCCGCTTTGATCGCTGCCGCTGCTTTCCGATGTGAGTTGACAGCAAACTCGTCCTGCTGCGCACGACTGATCGAATACTCATCAGCCACGACTTCTCCAGTGCAGCCCATGTGGTAATTCTCAAACGCGCACCACAGCCCGTCGTTGATCATCGAATCGACGAGTTCACCATTTCCGAGACGATAACCTTCACGCGCTTTCGGAATCAGATAAGGCGCGTTACTCATCGACTCCATACCACCCGCAACAACCATCTCCGAATCGCCGAGTTGAACTCCCTGCGCCGCCATCATCACCGCTTTCAGACCCGATCCGCAGACCTTGTTCACCGTCACGGCAGCAACCGTTGAAGGGATCCCTCCATTCAGTGCGGCTTGTCGTGCGGGATTCTGGCCCAGGCCAGCCTGGATCACACATCCCATGATCACTTCATCGACATCTTCAGGCTTGATTCCCGCGCGCTTCACACTCTCGCGCACAACGATCGCTCCTAACTCAGTCGCCTTAAACCCCTTAAGCGATCCGAGAAACTTTCCTACCGGCGTGCGCGCCGCGCTGATGATTACTGCTTCGTTCAATTCCGGCATTTCAAACTCCCTTATGTTAGACTTGCCACGATATTAAAACTTATTTCTCTATTCATAAAGCATGCAGGCACTCATTCTTGCAGGTGGCAAAGGCACGCGCCTTCGACCCTTAACAGTTTACACTCCGAAACCTATCGTTCCGATTTGTAATCGACCTTTTCTTCTTTATCAAATCGACACGCTACGCCGCGCAGGCATCACAGACATCACACTTTCGCTCTCGTATCAGCCAAATAAGATCGAACATTTGTTGGGTGATGGTTCAGATTACGGCGTGAAGTTGAAGTATACGGTCGAGCCGCAACCGATGGGAACTGCCGGCGCTTACAAGTTTGCCGAAGATCTCATTCGCGAACCTACCGTAGTCTTTAATGGCGACATTCTTACCGACCTCGATCTCAAAGCAGTCATTCGCGAACACAACGAAAGAAAAGCAACCGCGACGATT
>DASTVU010000315.1:0-10145 GCA_035758935.1 Pyrinomonadaceae bacterium
TCACGCGCCCAGCACCTCCGGCGCAAGCGACGGAGTATAAGTACCGCCCCACCCAGTGTCAAGCCGTCCGCAGATTACGCAGATTTGCCCCGAATACGGGCGCCACGCCGTCCTTCATCAACTTGTACTCAACCGAATCCAGCAATCCGCGCCAGCTTGCCTCGACGATGTTGGAGGAGACCCCGACTGTGCGCCAGGAGGTTTTTCCGTCACTCGAAGCAATCAAGACGCGGACGAGGCTGGCTGAGCCACTCAAGGAGCTATTGATTACACGCACTTTGTAATCGATCAACCGCATTTCGGCCAGCGATGGATAAAACTCCGCGAGTGCGCGGCGAAGGGCTTGATCGAGAGCGTTGACCGGGCCGGTGCCGGTCGCTGCAGTATGCTCGATCGAATCGCCAACCTTGATCTTCACGGTCGCTTCACTAAACGGCGTTGCGGCGCCGCGGTGCTCGTCGATTACTCGGAATGCCAGCAGCTCAAAAAATGGCTCGGGCTCGTTGCGAAGTTTATGAACCAGCAATTCAAAGCTGGCTTCGGCGGCTTCAAACTCAAAGCCTTCATGTTCCAGACGCTTCAACTCGTCGAGGATGCGCTGTTCTCCTGCAAACTCAAGATTGAGCTCACGCGCCTTGGCTTGCAGGTTCGCACGCCCCGAGAGATCAGAAACAAGTATGCGACGACGATTACCGATCAACTCCGGAGCAACATGTTCGTACGTCACAGGATTGCGCTCCACCGCAGAAACATGCACACCACCCTTGTGCGCAAAAGCACTCGCGCCGACAAACGCCGACGACGAAGCAAGCTCAAGGTTTGCAATCTCACTTACGAAACACGCAGTCTCGCGCAACTTCCGCAAACGTTCCGGTCCAATCACTTCGCGACCCAGCTTCAGCTCAAGGTTCGGGATTACTGCACACAGATTTGCATTGCCGCAACGCTCACCGTAGCCATTGATTGTCCCCTGCACGTGAGTCGCGCCTGCCAGAACAGCAGCGAGTGTGTTTGCCACCGCAAGCTCGCCATCATTGTGACAATGTATTCCAACTGGAACGCTCAATTTCTCAGTCACGACGCGCGTAATGCGTTCCACATCTTGCGGAAGACTGCCACCATTCGTATCGCAGAGTACGATTCTCGCCGCGCCTGCCTCAGCCGCGGCGAGCAACGTCTGCAAGGCGTACTCGGGATTCGATCGATATCCGTCAAAGAAGTGCTCCGCGTCATAAACAACCAACGGCACACGAGCTGAAAGATAACGCACCGAATCAGCGATAATTTCGAGATTCTCTTCGAGCCCAATTCTTAGTGCCTCTCGAACGTGCAATTCCCAGGACTTGCCAAAAATCGTAACGACAGACGTGTTTGCCTGAAGAAGAGACTGAATGCTGGGATCGGTCTCACACGAGAGACTGTTCCTCCGCGTCGCGCCGAACGCAGTGATGCGAGCCCCGCGCAGTTTCAGCGAACGGACCTCATTGAAAAATGCAACGTCGCGAGGATTGGAACCCGGCCAACCGCCTTCGATGAAATCGACTCCGAGCGCGTCGAGTTCTTCGGCGATACGGCACTTATCGGCAACCGAGAAATTGATCGCTTCGCCCTGTGTGCCGTCACGAAGTGTGGTGTCGTAGATCTCGATTCGATTAGTCATTTGTTTACGCCACAGATAGACGCGGATGAACACAGATAAGGTGAAGCCAATCGCGGTATTGCGCTTCGCGACCTGCCACTGCGGAAAAGAAAACACGTTGGATCCGCTCGGTAATCGGCCCGCGCTTACCACCATTAATCGTCACGCCATCAACTTCACGAATGGGTGTTACTTCCGCAGCAGTGCCAGTGAAGAACGCTTCATCAGCCTCAACCAGATCTTCGAGTGTCATCGCGCGAGTAACAACGCGATGACCAAGATCGCGACCAATACGAATCACTGCATCGCGAGTGATTCCCATCAGAATCGAGTCTCGCTCGTCGTTGGTTATCAATTCTCCCTTGCGAACGATGAAGAGATTCTCACCCGATCCTTCAGCCAAATGCCCTTCGCTATTCAATAACAATGCCTCGTCGAAACCGCGTTTGAAAGCATCACGAACTGCGAGGATCGAGTTGAGATACTGACCACAGGCTTTCGCGGTTGTCGGCATCATCTCCGAATGAAACTTCTTCCACGGCGAGACTGTGACTCGCACTCCTTCTTCGAGTCCGACAGCTCCGAGATAAGGCGCCCAGGGCCAGGCAAGTATGACCACTTCCACCGGACACCTGGCCGGATGCACACTCAGACTGCTGCTGCCGAAATAACAGAGCGGCCGCAGGTAACAGCTCTCGAATTCGTGCAGGCGAACCAATTCTTCGATTGCCTCAGTCAACTCCAACCGGCCGTAAGGTATTTCGAGCCCGTAAACATTAGCTGAAGCATAGAAACGGTCGAGGTGTGCATCGAGCCGGAAGATTGCCGGACCAGCATCAGTTGCGTAACAACGTATTCCCTCAAAAACGCCACTGCCGTAGTGCAACGCGTGGGCCGACACGTGCGTAGTGGCGTCTTCCCAACGAATGATTTCACCGTTGCGCCAGACCCATTTGGATTGATCGAAGCTCATTCAGTCGTATCCTTAAACAAAAAAGCCATCAACTTTTTCTTGTTGATGGCCGCTAAATCGCGTTGGGGATTGTCAATTGGGCCATCAAGTTGGTTGAAGGCGAATAGAAATATAGCTAATTACGATAAGTGTCCGGGCCGAAATGTTGAGTGCCTCACCCATGACTGTTACTCTACCGCGCTGTCTCCGCGATTGCATAATTGATTATTTTTATCCACAGATTACACAGATTTGGGTAAAAGAATCTGCGTAATCTGTGGATTGACACTCGGGAAAGGCTGTAGTAGCGTCAACTTTGCAATCTATGCAAATCAGCCAACTGCTCACCGAACCCCCACACCAACACGGTCGGTCCTGCTGCGCGAAGGAGAAAGTTAACAGAGTTTGAAGAAGATTGAGTTGCCGCCTCGTGGTTTAGAGACGTTATTTGGTGTTCACGATCAGAACATCAAATACCTGGAGTCTCTGCTTGACGTAAGAATTGACGCCCGCGGTCAGGACGTTTCGATTGATGGCGACCCGGCCGACGTCGAGACCGTCCAACGCATACTCGAAGACTTTTCCGACCTCTTCAAGGAAGGAAAACACTTCACCGACAAAGAGCTGCGCGAGGCCTTCGCGCAGATCGCCGAAGACCGCGCTTTCAGCCTGCGCGACTACTTCACGAAGGCACGTTTCAACCCTGCCGGAAAGAAACAGGTCGCGCCCAAATCGTCCAACCAGCGCAAATATATTCAGGCGATCCAGGAGAAGGACGTAGTGTTTGGCATCGGTGTGGCCGGCACCGGCAAAACGTATCTGGCGGTGGCGATGGCGGTGCAGGCGTTGATGCAAAAACAGGTGAACCGGATCGTGCTCGCGCGTCCGGCGGTCGAAGCCGGAGAAAAGCTCGGCTTTCTGCCGGGCGACTTGCAGGACAAAGTTGATCCGTACCTGCGGCCGCTTTACGACGCACTGTTTGATCTCATCGACTACGAACGCGTCACGAAACTGCTCGAGAAACGCGTGATTGAAGTTGCGCCGTTAGCGTTTATGCGTGGTCGAACGTTGTCGGATGCATTCATCATTCTCGACGAAGCGCAAAACACCACCAGCGAACAGATGAAGATGTTTCTCACGCGCATCGGCTTCGGTTCGAAGGCCGTAATCACCGGCGACGTGACTCAGGTTGATCTACCCACCGGCAAACGCAGTGGCTTGATCGAGGCGGAACGAATACTTTCACAGCTCGAAGGTATTGAGTTTGTCTACTTCACTGACAAGGACGTCGTGCGACACAAGCTGGTGCAGATGATCATTCGCGCGTATGAAGAGCAAGGCAAGAAGAGCCAGATATAAGGTTTGGTCTTTGAGTTTTGTGCTTGGTGCTTTGTAAAAATGATTGAGGTCGTCAATCGACAGAGACGTCTTGATATCGACACAAACAGATGGACCACCATTGCTGAAAAGGCGTTGGCCGCCATCGGTAAGAGCAAATCCTCTGCAACGATCGCTTTTGTTTCGGACAAACGAATTCGGGAACTCAACAGACAGTTTCGCGGGATTGATAAAGCTACCGATGTTTTGTCGTTTCCAGCGGAGGAAGAATTCAACCTTGGCGATATTGCTGTTTCAGTGGAGACTGCCGCGTTGCAGGCCAAGGAGAACGGATTGCCGTTCGATCAGGAAATTGCGCAATTGATTCTTCATGGATTACTACACCTTTGCGGTTACGATCATGAAACCGATAACGGCGAGATGAACAGATTAGAATTAAAGTTAAGGAGGAAACTCGGTATTTAGGGCTTTGTAACTCAGTGCTTTGTTCACGAACCAAAACCAAGCACAAAGCACAAAGTCCAAAGCATTTCCGATTCTGACTCAAACGTTCTAAACTCTTCTCCATCGATGGAACTTGAAATAGGGCTTGCGCTCGTTCTGCTCATAGTGCTCTCTTTGCTGGCTACGGTCGATATGGCCTTCGCCCAGTTGAGCGACGTGGGTTTGCGCCGTTTGATTGGCGAAAATGGAGACAAGCCTGAACCACGATCAAAAGTCTTCCTACGGCAAGCACTGGAGAATCGCCCGCGTTTTGGCTTCGCTCTCGCGGCGACAATCCAAATGCTGCTCGTCGTTGTCGCTGTACTCATCACGTCGATCTCACTCTATCTGTTTCCCGATCCACGACTCGTACTCGTTGGCCTCTTCGCCGGCTTAATCCTCGCGGGAATCTTTCGCCAACTGATACCACTCTTTATCTCCACGCGAAATCCCGAAGGCACACTGCTCTTCCTGCTTCCGATTGTTCGTCCATTTATTCCAGTCATGACGTTTATTGCTGATCCTTTTCAGCGGCTCTTCGATCGTTCGCGTCGAAAAGATCAAGTGACTGAAACTGGTGAGGAAGAGGAAGAGGATGACGACAGCGGCGACCTACAGGCACTCATCGATGTCGGCGAAGCCGAAGGTATCCTGGAAGAAGAAGAAGGTGAACTGATCCATTCGATCATTGAGTTTGGCGACACGCGCGTCGGTGAAGTGATGACGCCGCGTCCCGAAATCGTCGCTGTTCCTGCGATTGCGACCGTACGCGAAGCTCGTGATGTGATCCTGGAATCGAAATACTCTCGCCTGCCCGTCTATCGCGAACAGATCGACAATGTCGAAGGCATTATTTATGTGAGAGACCTGTTGCAGTGTTGGGCTGACGGTCGCGAAGATGAGTGTATTAAATCTCTTGTGCGCCCGGTCTACGATGTGCCGGAAACCAAACCCGTAGCGGATTTGCTCGAGGAGATGCAGAAGGCTCACTTCCAACTCGCGATGGTGATCGACGAGTATGGCGGTGTTTGTGGCCTCGTGACTGTCGAAGACATTCTCGAAGAGATCGTCGGCGAGATTGAAGACGAAGACATCCTTGGCGAAGAGCTCGAAAATATAGTCGAAAACAACGACGGCAGTTACGAACTACTTGGGTCAACAGAGATCGGCAAGATTGAACGACTGTTTGACATGGAGATCGAGGACGATGACTTCACCACGATCGCCGGGCTCGTGATTAACGAGTCAGGAAAGGTTCCTGCGATCGGCGAACTACTCACCATCCGTGGCCTCGCAGTCGAAGTGCTTGAAGCTGACGAACGCCGAATAATTCGTGTGCGTGTAAGAAAAGCACCGGAAGAGAGTAAAGCAGACCTGGATCACAAAGAATCACAAAAGGCACAAATGTCTTAGGCGAGAACAATGGGTAAACAAACGAGCAAATTCCTTCGCGGTAAACGAATCGACCCCGCACCAATTCAAAAAAACATCGACGTCGCGGATCTGATTGACGAAGCATTCCTTGCGTACAACGCCGCGCGATTACGCGAAGCGTGCCAGCTCTTCACGCAGAAGATGCTGGAACCCGAAGTCACGATTGGTCTCTCGTTGACTGGAGCGTTGACGCCCGCAGGACTCGGCATCTCGGCGCTGATTCCACTAATCAAAGCAGGCTTTGTCGACTGGATCATTTCGACGGGCGCCAATCTCTATCACGATACACACTTTGGCATCGGTCTCGCGATGCATCTGGGTAACGCGCATACATCAGATGTGGTGCTGCGCGAAGAAGAAGTGGTCCGTATCTACGACATCTTCTTCGATTACTCAGTTCTGCTCGATACTGACGCTTTTTTCCGCAAGATAATCGAGGCGCCTGAGTTTCAGCGTCCGATGTCTACGGCTGAGTTTCATTACCTCTGCGGGCGTTACGTTCACGAACGCGAACAGAAGCTCGGCATCAAAGAGAAATCGCTGCTGGCGGTCGCTTATGAATATGCGGTGCCGATTTATACTTCGTCTCCGGGCGATTCTTCGATCGGAATGAATGTCGCCGCCAAAGCTATTCAAGGAAACAAACTCGCATTTGATCCATCGCTCGACGTGAATGAGACAGCCTCCATCGTGCTCGCCGCAAAACGCAGTGAGGTGAAGGTCGGTGGTAAGAAACGAAAAGGGCAGTCAGCAGTCTTCATTCTCGGCGGTGGCTCGCCAAAGAATTTTCTCTTGCAAACTGAACCGCAGATTCAGGAAGTGCTTGGCATCGACGAGCGCGGTCACGATTATTTTCTGCAGGTAACCGATGCGCGTCCGGATACCGGCGGCTTATCAGGTGCAACTCCTGGTGAAGCAGTGTCGTGGGGGAAAGTTGATCCCGATCGACTTCCGGATGCAGTAGTTTGTTACGTTGATTCTACAGTGGCGCTTCCGCTCATTACGGCTTATGCTCTTACTCGTCACGAACCGCGCGAACCAAAACGCTTGTATGACAAGCGCGAGCAGTTCATGAATTTGCTGCTGGCGGAATACAAAAAATCAAAACGACGATAGGGTGAATGGAGACAACCGGCGACCATGGGTGATTCAAGTGCGACCACTAAGCCGAAGAGTTATTACGACTGCGTTGACTGCCCTGCATACTGTTGTTCAGTTTATGAACGCGTACAGGTGACACCGCGAGACATTCGGCGATTAGCGAAATACTTCAACGTCACCGAAGAAGTAGCCACCACTCGCTACACAAAGATCTACGAGAAGGAAAGAGTTCTGCGCCGCAAGAAGGATGCGCTGTTTGGTCAGGCGTGCCAGTTCATTAATCCTGAAACGCGTGGCTGCTCGATCTATCACGCGCGCCCGGCTGTGTGTCGAGAGTTTCCGATCACCAAACGTTGTGCGTATTACGATCTGCTTACGTTCGAACGCGAGCAGCAGGACGATCCGAACACGATCCCGTTGGTGAAGATTACGTTTAAGAACGGAAAGAAGTAAGACAAGGTGGAAGATTTTTTAGCGAAACTGATCGGCAGGAAAATCGATATCCACTGTGGCGCCGGATCAAGCCTACGTGGTGAAGTGCTCAAGGTTGAAATGGGAGTCCTACATCTGCGCGACGACGACGGCAAACAATGCTACGTCGCGATCGACAAAATCATCGTGGTCTGGGAAGCGCGCGACGACGAACATCGCGCCGGCTTCGTGCCACAAAACAATAAGTAGCCACAAAAGGCACATAAAGCACAAAAGGCACAAAAAGAAATCTCTTGTGCCTTTTGTGCTTTATGTGCCTTTTGTGGCTCTAGTCTGTTGTTTGTGTGGCTAGTGGCACGCGACGGAAGCCGTCGATGTGCTTCAGCCAATACTCAGTAAACTCTTGATAGACTACACCGTGGCGACGTGAAGCATGGTAGAAGCCACGCGCATCAGCGACGACACCGACGTGTGTCAGACCACTGAAGAACACCAGCGTCCCAAACTTGAACTGCTCTTCCACTGGCGGCGCTGCGAAACGTGCAAACAGGTGTCGCGCGCTCACTCTTTCAAAGTTGACCCCGGTCGCCTGGAAAATACTCCAAACAAAGCCTGAACAGTCGAACCTGTTTGGTCCGGTTGCTCCCCAGCGATACGGCGATCCGAGACGCTGATCGATCGCGGCCATGAGTAACGGCTCAAACGTTATAAATCCGGCGCTTGGTGAACTGGGCGAGGGCGCAAGGTCAATAACCGGCTTTGGCTTTGCTTCCCACGTTGGTTTTGGTGCGGGTTCCGCGGATGCCAGCACTGCAAACTCATCCGGTGAGCACGACACTTCGTTCACGTCACCGCTGCTCGCGACTCGTGGACGAGTTTGGGCGAACGCTGATGCTGACAAGATCGAGAGAGCCAGAGTGGCAACAAACACACGAGGGAACAGTTTTCTTAACTCCATAGACAGGGAACTACCTTCTCCGAGTAATTTCTAATTTTTAGTATTTCTGCGTGAGGGGGGCACCGCTAAAAGACTTGGGCATCTTAACGGCTCAAGTTGTGAGCTTCAACACGCAATGTGACTGTTTCGTGACGAAACGCCTTGCAAACGCGCGGTTTGCACTGAAAGAAGTCACGAATCTTTTGCGACGATGAGAAGCGTTTGCAACCGTGTTTATAAGGGAGAAGCGGGCGAACCGCGATCAACAATCGGTCAATCTGAAAGAAGTAATACTCACGCAAAGGTGCAAAAGACGCAAAGAAAAACTTTATCTTTCTTTGCGTCTTTGCGCCTTTGCGGGAGAAAACTTCTGCGAGTTCTGTAGCTTGACGAACAGATTCACCGTAAAAAGCATAATTAGAGCTAATGTCATGGGGCAGACGACTCCCAACAACCTGAAAATCAATTCGTTTGTATGAAGTTATTAAAGTGACAATGAGGAAAATGTTCCGAATGGAGGTCGCCCCTACAGTATGCTCATGAGGAAAGAATAAATAGAGTATTTCGGAACGTACTGTAGGGGCGGCCCTCCGTGGCCGCCCTCGGTTGAACTTCAACTCACGCCGTGCGATCCGATCCGTTATGTGAAGAAGCGTAGTTCAAGCCCACTGTGATGATCTTCTGCAACAACTGATCGTAAGGAACTCCCGAATACTCAGCCGAGTCAGCGAAATCTTCCTTGTGCGCGATCTGGGGATTGGGATTCGCTTCCAGCAAGTAAAACTGTCCTTCTTCCGTCATGCGATAATCGAGTCGTGCATAACCGCTGAGAAACAAGTACCGGTAGATTCGTTTGGATAGTCGTTCGAGTGTTTTGACTTGTTCCGGCGTCAAATCTGCCGCGCGCGTAGCGAGCCCCACCTTCTCCTGGTATGCAGGATCCCACTTCACTTTCAGCGTCGCGATGTTCTCCGCGCCTTCCGGAAGCTTCTCCATCACGAGCTCCCACGGCGCGTAAGTCTGAATATTCTGATTGCCGATCACGCCCACATAGATCTCACGGCCCTTGATGTACTGCTCGGCGATCGCCGCGGTCTTGTTCTGACGGTGAATAAACTCGACGCGCTGCGTCAGCTTTTCGTCGTCGTGGACGATCGAAGCCTGCGCGATACCAACCGATCCCTCCTCGCTTATTGATTTGACCAGCAGTGGAAACTTCAATCGCTTCGGCCGTCGCACCTTTCGATTCATCGGAAAAACCGCGAAGTTTGGCACCAGCAGACGATGATAAGAGAGAATCATCTTTGTCAGTGCCTTGTCGTGGGCCAGAGTCATGCCACGCGGATTACAACCCGTGTAAGCCTGCTTCATCAGTTCGAGATAACTGACGACGTGCTGATCGTAGAGTGGATAACCATGAAACTCTTCGAGGAGATTGAAAGCGATGTGAGGCTTGTGTTCCATCAACGCGTTGCCGATCACGTTGAGTTGATTATAAAGGCCTACGGGATAGACCTCGTGGCCCATCTTCTTGAGCGTCGAGATCACATCGTATTCGGTTTTGACTTCGAGTTTTTCTTTGTCGGAAAGACCGTCCAACGAATCGGGAGGCACGAGGTCCTCGTGTACTAGCACTATGATGCGCAGTTTCTTTCGCGGCTCAAAGGTCATACGGCTATGCGATGATAACCTGAATGGAGCACGTTCATTACTTGCACAGTCAGCACTATCATGACACGTCGGCGCGTTTCGCGGAAGGGGGTTGCTACACGAAGTTTCAATTCTCTACAACGATCGATCATATTTTCCAGCACGTGATCGATCGTGTA
>DASTVU010000316.1:0-8243 GCA_035758935.1 Pyrinomonadaceae bacterium
ATTCCACTGACCTCAAACATCAAATTCTTTTTTGAAGGCGAAGAAGAGGCAGGCTCGCCACATCTCGGTGAGATCATAAATCTCAACAAGGAATTACTCGCCGCCGATGCGTGGATCATCGGCGATGGACCAGTGCACCAGTCTGGCCGCAAACAGGTTGTGTTCGGTGCGCGCGGTGACACAAATGTGGACCTCACGGTGTACGCCGCGAAACGACCGTTGCACAGTGGACACTACGGAAACTGGTCGCCCAATCCCGCGCATCTACTCGCGCGTTTGCTGGCTTCGATGAAGGATGACGAAGGGCGCGTTACGATCGACGGCTGGTACTCCGACACAGAGCCACTTGGAGAAGTGGAGCGCCGCGCGATCGCAGAAGCGCCGCAATACGATGAAGAATTGAAAAAGCAGTTGGGAATCAAACGCACCGAGGGTGGCGGAAAGTCGTTGCTGGAATTGATCAACCAGCCGTCGTTGAACATCAATGGATTCGCGAGTGGTGACGTTGGCGCATTGGCTCGGAATGTAATTCCAACTTCCGCCACCGCAGTCCTTGATTTGCGACTTGTAAGGGGAAACGATCATCAGCGACAAATACAACGAGTGATCGAGCATATTCGCAAACAGGGTTATCAGGTCCTCGATCGCGAACCAACGGACGCAGATCGGGCGCAGTATCCGTTGCTGGCCCGCGTCAATGCTCGTCCAGGTGGTTACAATGCGGAGCGCACACGAATGGATTTACCGATTTCGAAGTCGGTTATCGACGCCGTGCAATCCACATCTCAGGAGAAGATTGTGTTATTGCCGACGTCCGGTGGTAGTCTGCCGCTCTCCATCATCACCGAGAGACTCAAGACCGTGACGATCTCCGTGCCGATCGCGAATTACGACAACAATCAGCACGCCGAGAATGAGAACATCCGGTTGCAGAATCTTTGGGATGGTTTCGAGATCTGGGCCGCGATAATGACGATGAAATGAGCCACAAAAAGGCACATAAAGCACAAAAGGCACAAAACCATGGACCAATTAAATATTCCGGTGTTGCTTGGAACTAATCGCAAGGAGAGAAAGAGTCTCCTCGTGGCGAAGTGGCTGGTCTGGCAGATGGAGAAGCGGCCGGAGATTCGCACGCGGCTGTTTGATGTGGCTGAATTTCATTTGCCGTACGACGATTACGGCCAGGGATTGAAAGATAGTTTCCCCGAGTGGCGAGACGCCATTGTGCAAGCCGACGGACTGGTTCTTGTTACTCCCGAATACAATCACGGCTATCCTGGAGCGATGAAGTCGGTGCTCGACTTGTTGCTGCGTGAATACGTACACAAGAGCGTTTCGTTTGTAGGCGTGTCGGCTGGGCCATGGGGAGGCACGCGCGTGATCGAAGCGATGGTGCCGATGTGTCGTGAACTGGGGCTGGCAGTTACCTTCACCGATCTAAACTTTCCTTACGTGCAAAAGACTTTTGACGATGACGGTAAACTGTTGGACCAGGCGTTCGAACAGAGAGCGAAAGACTTTCTGGATGAGCTGGTGTGGATGAGTACGGTGTTGAAGTGGGGACGTGCGAACGTACCCTCGAAGTTTCACAAATGAGTTGCAGGGGGCGACTCCGTGAGTGCCGCCCCTGCCAGAGATGCGTTTAGAGGGTGCAGCCGAACGCCTTCACCTGGGCGCGAGCGGTTTCCATTTGATTCTTGCAAACAGTTGCGAGCGTTCCTCGTGTTTGTGGGTTATCAGCGAGTTTCTTCCACTCGGTACGCCAGGTATTAATAGCGTTCTTATATTGCGCGCGCGTAGCTTCAGGAACTTTGTTAGAAACACAATTGTCGTAGGCGGTGAGGAAGCTGTCGCATTCCTCGATACCAATCTTGTCGGCCGCAGTAGCGCTCGAGTTGGTGCTGCCTGGTGCGGAGGAGTTCGTGCCCCCAGGCGCCGCCACATTGCGATTCGTTTCTTCAGACTTGGCACAGGCGAGCACCAGGAGACCGGTCAAAAGACATAACATTAATAGGAGAGATTTCGACATACTGTTCTCCGATTTTCAGGATGGCAAAGCGCGCCGATAATACACCGTGTAGCGTTTCCATGTTTACTATTTTGTGACTTGAATTCAGTCCTTTGTACTTAGTATTTTGTAGAGAAAGCCAAACTAAGGGAGAGGAAAATGAAAGCAACGATCAGTCTATTAGTGTTGGTCCTACTCTGCTCGGTGCCCGCTTGTGCTCAGGACATGAGTGGAAACCACCATCACAACAACAATGCGCCGGCCGCGAATACAGAGGAGACCCAGGATTGGGCCAAACAGAAATTGGCTAAATCGCCGCGTCACCAGGAATGGGTGAAAGTTAAGAACGGCACGCGTGAAGTGAATAGTTTTGTGGTCTATCCTGAGAATAAGAACAAAGCGACGGCGGTGGTCGTTATCCACGAAATCTTTGGCATGAGCGACTGGGTACAGAGCTTGACCGATCAGCTCGCCGAGGCCGGTTACGTGGCCATCGCGCCGGATCTGCTTTCGGGTATGGGACCAAATGGCGGTGGCACCAGTTCGCTCGATCGGAATGCAGTGGGCCAGGCGATCCGTGATCTCCCGCCGGATCAAATCACTGCTGACTTGAATGCCGTAGCGGATTACATCTCGAAGGTTCCGGCGTCGAACGGCAAGGTTGCGGTCGCAGGATATTGCTGGGGCGGCAGTCAAACGTTCCGTTACGCGACCAACAATCCGAACATCAAGGCAGCGTTTGTCTTTTATGGTTCAGCGCCGGCGGCAGCCGATGGCACTCCTAACAAAGAAGCATTCGCCAAGATCGCAGCGCCGGTCTACGGTTTTTACGCCGGCAACGACGCTCGCATCAACGCAACTCTGCCGAAGACGACGGAAGCGATGGCCGAGTTGAAGAAGACTTTCGATCCAGTGACTTACGAAGGATCGGGACACGGCTTCATGCGCGCCGGTGACGCGCCTGAGCCCGTGGCGCCGCAACCCAAAGGGGATAAAGCCGTGGACGATAAGGCAGCAGAGGATTATCAGAAAGCGTTAACGGCGTGGAAGGGTAACAAGAAGGCACGCGATGAAGCGTGGGTGCGCTGGAAAAAGCTTCTCGCGGGGATTTAAGCTCGTCTCAAGAGTCGCGCTCTGTGCTTGGATGAGGTCAGTACCGTAACGCGGTAGCGTCGGGTGAGTCTCGGATGCAAACATCGACCCGACGCTACCGCGTTACGGTACTGACCGTGTCCAACAGTGATTCTCTACTTGGTCAGCACTTCCCTGAAGAAATCAACCGCTCTTGGGTCACCGGATTCACCGAGCGAACGTATTGCCTGTTTGCGCACGGCCTGATTCGGATGCGTCCGCGCAATCTTGATCAAAATCGGCACTGATTCCTCGGAACGCCGCTCACTTATCGCCCGCACCGCCTGCACCTGCACTTCAGCATTTCCATCAGTGCTCTGCGCCGTCGCACTCAGAAACTCGAAGCTGCGTTTGCTGGCGCGCTCGCCGAGAAGTCGAATCGCCTGACGTTTCACTTCGATCGCGTCGTTACCTTTTGCGACTTCAAAGAACTTGTCTTCGACGCGCGTGCTCTTGATGTCGGAAAGCGTTTGCAGAATCGAGCGTTTGACATCCGCTGACTGCTCCGAATCAAACAACTTCAGAAGATCGTCTACAGCCGCTTCACCGCGATCGCTCATGACCCGAATCGCGGACTTCCGTAACTCAGGATTAGTCTCGCTGCGCGCGATCTCGAGCAGACGCGCCTGGCCACGTGGATTCTTCGTCTCGGCAAGCGAACGCAACGCGGCTTTCTTCACTTCGACATTCGCGTCGGCGTTGTAGATCTTCATTATCTCTTCCGCCGCGTCGTCTCTCTTAAACTCTCCGAGTTGACGCACCGCGGAGCGACGCGATTCCCAATCGACATCGTTCTTAGCGATGCCGATTAGAAACGTCCATGCCGGCTGCTCATCGAGGCTGTTGCCCGCTGCTGAGATCACGCTCCTGCGAATCTCGCCATCTTTAACGTTTTCGTAAAGACTCTGGAGTGTGGGAGTTGTTCCGCGCTCGCGTGTTTGTCCAATCGCGTGAGCCGCTGAGCGTCTGATCTTCTTGTCTTCGGTTTCGCTGCGAACGAGACTCGCGAGGAATGTCGTTTCACCGCCGACCTGGCCCAACCAGTAAACCGACGTCGAGCGAATGCGTTGATTTGCAGAACTGCTGACAAAATTCTTCAGCATACCGGCGACGCGAGCGTCATCGTGCAAGGCGATGCCGAGCACGGCGCGTTCGCTCAACATGTCGAGCGGTGAGGCTGCCGCAAGCGCTCGCAGATAGTTGAGACTCTCCTCGTTGTTTGCGCGCCCGAGCCAGTAAACGGGATAACCGCTGTACTCGCGCTTCCGCTCCAGGTTGTAAACCTCCATGCGTGTGATCTGATTACTTGCCGGATCACGCAGAAGAAAAATCGCGAGGCTTCGTGTTTCAACCGTCACTCCGGCGGAAGTTGTGCCGACGAAAACAACGGTGTCGCCCATGGTGTTCATGGTGCCATGAAACTCACGAATGGCCGGATCGACAGCCACGCCGGGTCGCACGTCAAATGTGTATGCAGACCAATAAGGTGTTTGACGTGAGCGCGCGCGTGTTTGGGCCGCGTCGAGACGGGCCATGAGATCGGCGCCTTCAACGGCAGTAAAACCTTGAATGGTGGTGTCGGGCGATTGCGTTTTGAGATCGTCAGTGGCAGCAGCGGCCACTGGCGTGACCGCGGTACTGTGATTTCCACTGGCACAAGCAATTCCGACGATTGCGAGTAAGAGGAGCATTGAATAGCGCATGGAATTCCTCCGAGTGAATCCACAGATCACGCAGATACAGAGAATCTGCGTAATCTGTGAATGGATTGGCCGGCCTTATTTCAATAGGTCTTCAAGAAATTTCAGCGCCTCAGGATCTTTGCTTTCGCCCAGATACCTGACCGCCATTTTGCGAAGCTCCACTGATTGATCGTTGCGGGCGATCGACATCAGCTTGCGAACGGCAACTTTCTGTTTCGAATCGCCAAACGCACGGAGTAATGACACCTTCATTTGCATGTTTTGTTCTGAGTCGTACAACGAGACAAGTTGATTGACAGTTGCTTCGTCGTCCTTTTGACCTAGCTGTCGAATGGCATAACCGCGTAGTTCAACTGGATCGTTGCCACGAGCTATCTCAAACAACTTCGCCTGTGCGCGCGGATCGTTGTTATTTGCAAACGCGCGTAACAGTCCCTGCTTGATTTGCACGTTTGTTTCGCTCGTATAGAGTTGCATCAGTTCGTCGAGCGAAATCTTTTGATGATCGCCGAGGCGGCGAATTGCTTCGAGACGCATCTCAGGTGAGTCGCCCTGGCGTGCAATTTCGAAGAGCTTGGCACGCGCACGCGGGTCCTCACGCTCGGCGAGCGCCCGCATGACTTGCTGCCGAATTTCTTTGGTTTTGTCTGTATCGTAGATGCGAATCAACTCGTCAAGAGAAGCGGCATCTTCCAGTTCAGCGATGTAACGAATTGCGTATTGCCGCGCGGCGATGTCGTCACCTGCGCGGGCAATTTCCATCACTTTCGCAATGCCGCGTGGCGTGCGGCTCTCAACAAAAGCGCGCAATATCTGTGCACGGATTTCCTTGGTCCGATCCGCGTCGTAGATCTTGATGAGCTCGTCGGTTACTTGATCCGAGCGCTGTTCACCTAAACGCTTGATCGCGGTGAGACGAAGTTTTTGATCGGGGTTTGAGCGGGCAATGTCGACGAGAAGCGGGATGGCCCTCGCGCCGGCGTGTGAACCGAGCATTGATACTGCGGCCGCGGGGAATCCGGGACACTGCTGCGGATTTGCCTTGATGGCTTCAGTGGCGATACCAATGGCTCTTTCCTGGTCGGCCTGAAAAAGACTCTGCAGTGCGAGCATCTTGATCTCGCAGTTATCACGAGTGAGAGCCTGGTCCACGTCAGCCTTGTGGCCGAGCGTTACGAGCAATGCCTGTGCTTCCTGACGCCAACTCGAGTTGGGAAACCTGTTGATCAGCAGGACGAGCGGTTGGCGTGCCTCGTCTTTTCGATCCTGCTTCTGCAACGCGTAGCCATACCAGTAGAGCGCGGCGTCGAGATCTTTATCCTTTGGATAACCCTTGATGAAGTCGTTGAATTTTTCGGCTGCTCTTTGCCAGTTCTGCGCTTCTATAAAATCGCGTCCCTCGCGGAAGATCTGCATCGATGCAGTGTTTCCCTTGTTCTGAACGAAGCGGTTGAGCTTTCCGAGATCCTGGTCGGAACCGTAACTGCGTTGCGCGTAAATTGCGGAAACAGTAATGACGCTCGCGATTGCCAGCAGTACTAATCCGATTCTGATTTGGGGGCGAAAACGAACCTGTTGCTTCATGATTTATTTGTCCTTAATAAATTGAAAATGCTACGAACCATTACCTGGCCATTACCCGGTTCACCGCACAGACACAGAGAACCTGAGAGCGAGCGCAGAGATCGAGCGGTGATCAAAAACGCAGATGGCATCTCTGTTCCCTGTGTCTCTGAGGTGAAACCGCTGAATTAAAAGAACCTGGTTAGTCCAGCGCGCGGGCGAGCGCGGTGGAGTTAACCCGCAAAAGCGGGACGATGTTTTTGCGTTCGACGCGTTGACGAATCGTGCGTACAGCGCTTTCATCCGGACGATCGGGAAGATTGGCGATGTCGATCAATATCGGCTCCAAACTCTCGAGCAGTGATGAAATCTGCACGTCACCTGCTGCGTCAGCCTCACGACGCAGCATCATGTTTTGAAGTACGAGTTGTTGTGCGCGCTTTCGTTCGTGCCCGACTTCCTTTGCCGCGCCTGGCCCATCAAGTCGAACATTCCGGAACGCGAGCAACAGCGTTTCAGATTTCTCGAAGTGCATGGCAGTCAGGGTCTGCGCGTCAGCGGAACGAATCGGAGCAGGAACCGCAGCAAACTGTTCACCCGGCTTGGGCTCACGAACGATCTTCTTAGGAGCCTGACGCTTCGGCGTTTCTTCGTTGCCTTTGCTCGGTGCTGGTTGCTGTTCGCGAGCAGGCTCGGGTGTGGCTTGCGGTTGTTGCTGCTTGCTTTGTTCGACTGACCCAGACGGCGCGGGCGCCGGCTTCTGCCCTTGTTGCGCGACCTGTTCTGAATTTCGATCGCTCTTGTTTGAGCTTTGATAGAACAGCAAGCCGATGATTGCAGCCGCGATCACAAGCGTTGCGAAAGCGACGGCTGACGGACCAAAACTCCAGCGCAGCCCACGCGCGGGAGCACGCTCCGTTCCGAGGATCTTCTTCAGCGCACGATTCTGAACCTCCGGATGCAGCGACGTTTCGAAGCCGGCGATTTGTGTGCGAAGGCTGAGAAAGTCAGCGCGCAATTGTTGGCACTCGTTACAGCCAGGCAAGTGACGTTCGACTTCGCGTGCTTCGACGGCGGATAGTTCACCATCGATTAGTGATGAGATTTTTTCGGTAAAACTACAGTTCATGAGTTTCCCACACCTGCAACTCTTGAAAATCCTGACACCTTGTTCCAACGTTCCCTTAGCGATGCGCGTGCGCGAAAAATATCGACCTTCACTTTGCTTTCGGAAACGTTCAGCACCTGTCCAATTTCGCGATAGCTCAACTGTTCCTGCTCTCTCAGCAGCAGCGCGGTGCGTTGGTCTTCCGGCAAAGTCTGTAACATTTCCAGCACCAGTGTTTTCCGCTCCTGCGTTTCGTATTCCTGCTCGGGGTTGCGTGCTCGCGGCCTCATCGCTTCAACCACTCGATCAAACAGCCTGTAGCGCGTGTTCGAGTGGCGAAACTCGTTGATTGCCATGTTGCGCGCGACCCGGTAGAGCCAGAAGCGCGCCTCGCCGACCGGCATGGTTCCCCATGCCGTCCGATGGAGTTGCAGGAAACTTTCCTGTGCCAGATCCTGCGCCAGCGGCGCGCGGCCTCCCAATAAACACTCCAGAAAGCGGCATAGGCTAGGGTAGAAATCCTGAAACAGCATGGTGAACTCTTCATCTTCGCTCGCCATAAGCTGCGCTACGTCTCCTAAAACACCTGGGTTCAGCAAAAGTTACAAGAAAAGTTTGGGAGTCGCAGAATCACACTGTTTCTTGCTAATGTCTAGAATTTCCCAGGCGTCACGGGACGTACTGTAGGGGCGGCCCTCCGTGGCCGCCCGTGGTTTAAATCGTGTTC
>DASTVU010000317.1:0-9067 GCA_035758935.1 Pyrinomonadaceae bacterium
CAAAGCGGCGTCAGGCCGCCGCACTCCAAGGTGCCGCTCAATTTATGTTCTTAAGTATGTGCTAATTGCGGTTGCGGCGAGTTTGCCGTCGTCACCGAAGAGTTCTGCAGAAACTGTAATCACACGCCTGCCGGCTCGCACAATCCGCGCGGACGCGCGCGCAGTGCCTTCGCTGATGGGTCGGAGGTAATGAATCGTGAGGTCGACAGTCACCGTGCGTTCCCCTTCCGCCAACTGCGCCATGATCGAGATCGCCATCGCTGAGTCGATCAACGTCGCAATGGCGCCGCCGTGTGCGATGCCATTGTTGCGCATAAGATCGTCGCGGAGCTTCATCGAGAGCACCGCATGTCCGGGTTCGACGGAGTCGACCTCAATACCAAGCAACTTCGCAAAGGGAACGTGATCGAGAGTCATGAACGATAACTCTCGCCCGGATTTACAGGTTCGACAATCACGGCGGTACCATACGCCAATACTTCAGTGACACCCTGCGCGAGCTCGGTCGATTCGTAACGTGCCCCGACGATGGCGTTAGCGCCAATCTCAGTCGCATGCTGGATCATGATGTCGAAAGCGTGCGCACGCGTTTCCTCACACAACGTGGTCCAAACAGTGATATTCCCGCCGACGATTGTCTGTAGCGAGGCGCCGATGGACGCAAAAATATTTCGGGAACGCACGACAATGCCACGCACGACGCCGAGACTCTGGACCACACGATAATTCGGCAGTTCGAAAGCGGTGGTCACCATTTGATGCGAAACAGAATATCGTGGCGGACTCACTGCGTAAGGAACTCTTTGCTGCATTGAATCGGAACTCATCGTTTTTTTCCTCGGGGTATGTGGAGAAATTGCTGTAGATCGCAGCGACCATTTTTATCAAACACTACGCCTTCGTATTCGAGCATGAGCTGCTGCTTGTTGTGTGGCAGAACAACATTGCCTGTCGAACACTTCCCCTGCGCGTTGATCACGCGATGCCACGGCGTGCCTTCAGGCGAGGAGTGCATGCAGAAGCCGACGGTTCGTGGCGTGTACCCGTCACCGAGCAACTCCGCAATCTGGCCGTAGGTCATTATGCGACCGGATGGAATGCGCCGCACGATTTTATAAACTCGCTCGCGGTACTTTGGATCAGCTTGTTTCACTTTCTCAATACGACGCGCGCTGGGGCGCCGTCGCCATGCGTGCTTCTTAAACGTAGCGGCAAACAGATCAGTTCATATTTGCCTGCGGCAATGCCGGCCAGATTCAAGCCTTCGAGAATCACAACTCCACGCGACAGCAGCGCGAGATGCGTTTCGTGCTTTTCGGAAGCGTACTTCTCAATCGAGAGATAGTCGATGCCGACGAGTTTGATTCCCTGCTCGACCAACCATTTTGCAGCCGCGAGATCGAGATAAGTAAAGTCAGTGTGAAACTGTGGATCGGTTTCACTCCAGAAGGCGGAGTTGCGCGTTTTGAAAAGCACTCGCTCAGTGCCTGACACATAATGTTTCTTAACAAACTCCTCGTCGATCGCGAAAGCATCTTCCGGAACTTCGATCACTGTGGCCTCACCGATGAGTGCGTCAAGCGGCAACGACTCCACCTTCGCAGCGCCTTCAATGAAATGCGCCGGCGCATCGACGTGTGTGCCTGTATGTGCGCCAAAGTTGAGCATCGAAACGTTGGCGCCATCACCCGCCGACAAACTGCACCAATCGCTGATCTGGACACCGGGATCGGTGGGCCAGGTCGGTAACTCATTCGAAACGGGAACAGTCACATCGTAAATAGGCATCGGCGAATAGTAGTTTCCGGTAAATCGGAGTGTCAATTTGATCCGACAATTCGATCGAATATACTTGCAACTACATGAACAGTCCTTTTCGACTCGCCGCTTCCAGCTACTTAAATTCAGCGCCTCTAATTTGGAGCTTTTTACACGGATCGCATCGTGGCAGTGTGGATTTTGTCGAGGCCGTGCCGGCGCGCTGCGCGCAACTGCTCAGCCAACCGGCGGTCGAAGGCGCTCTCATACCCGTGATTGAGTATCAGCGAATTGCGGGCGGCTCGCTCGTCCAAAATGTTTGTGTGGGTTCACAAAAAGAAGTGCTCAGTGTTGTGCTTGTCTCAAAAAACAAGCGACTGGAAGATATCCGGACCGTCGCGTTGGATGAATCGTCTCGCACGTCCGCAACACTCGTGAAGATAATCTTCCGAGAGTTTCTCGACCGCGAGCCACAATGGACCACGCGCGCGCCTCGACTCGAGGAGATGCTCGAGAAGAACGACGCGGCGCTGATAATCGGCGACCCGGGCATGGCCGTTCCACGAAAGGGACTGAACGTCTGGGACATGGCCGCGCTTTGGAAAGAACATACGGGATTGGGATTTGTCTTTGCGATGTGGATGGTCCGGGACGATGCCGTTGAACGCGCTCGAATCGTTGATTTCGCGGGCGCAAGAGACGATGGAGTCGCGCACATCGAGGAGATTGTCCGCTCGTATCAGGATAAAATACCGATGCGAGTCGACGAGCTCAGAAACTACTTGACCGAAAACATCGTTTTCAAAGTAGATGAGTCGATGGAAAAAGGCTTGCGACTCTATTTTGAATTGGCGTTCAAGCATGGCTTAATTGAACGCGTGAAACCGCTGAGGTTTATCTAATGTCTTCCAGCAACATTCAACCGATTCTTGATCGCGTGCTCGCGGGTGAGCGCATGACCACCGATGAGTGCACGACTCTCCTTGAATCGCACGACATCGCACTAATGGGAGCCGCTGCGGATGAAATACGCGCGCGGCGTCATCCAGACAACGTCGTCACCTACATCATCGATCGCAACGTCAACTACACGAATGTCTGTAACGTCGTCTGCACCTTTTGCGCGTTCTACCGGCGTCCGGGCGCACCCGACACTTACGTTCGCACCTTCGAAGAGATCTGCAAGAAGATCGATGAGACGATCGCACTGGGCGGCACCGGCGTCTTGATGCAGGGCGGACTGCATCCTGACTTCGGAATCGAATGGTATGAAGATCTGCTCAGCTCGCTGCGTGCAAAGTATCCTGGATTTCAGTTGCACTGCTTCTCGCCACCCGAGATACACAACATCCACCTGATCTCGAAACTCGATTACGAGACGATCATGGCGCGGCTGAAAAAGGCGGGACTCTACAGCTTGCCCGGCGGTGGCGCTGAGATTCTCGACGATGAAGTGCGCAAACGAGTATCAACGAAATGCACGACGGATGAATGGTTGGACGTGATGCGCGCGGTCCACCGCGTCGGTCTTCGCTCGACTGCGACGATGATGTTTGGCATCGGCGATAAGATTGAGCATCGCGTGAGACATCTGCAACGTATCCGCGATCTCCAGGACGAGACCGGTGGCTTCACCGCGTTTATCCCGTGGACGTTCCAGCGTGAGAACACTGCGCTTGGACGCAAGATCAAAGATGAGCCAACCGGGGTTGATTATCTGAAGATGCTGGCGGTCTCGCGTCTGTTCTTCGACAACATTGAAAACTTCCAGTCGTCGTGGCTGACGCAGGGTTTGCGTCTCGGACAGGTAGCGTTGCGTTTTGGAGCAAACGACATGGGCTCGATCATGATTGAGGAAAACGTCGTGTCAGCAGCGGGCGCTCACAATCGAGCCGACGAGCAGATGCTGCAGTTCCTGATTCGCGAAGCGGGCTTCATTCCCCAACAACGCGACATTCTCTACAAGCATATCAATAAGCCACCGATTTCCACGGATGAACACGGATCAAAGAAAAACGATTTTGCTCTATCCGTGTAATCCGTGTTTATCCGTGGCTAAGTGACCGCGAAATCAAACTGCTCCTGGTGAATCGTGGGATCGCTCGTGATGTCGATAGGGCCGAGATAGTCTTCGATCTCGATCATCACATCTCGTTCACTCGATCGTAGCGCCTTGGCGACATCGGGATTGATTCGCAGCGTGACCTGCTTGTTGTCCTTGTCGCCATTGAATTCCTTCGCCAACCGGCGTGCATCTTCAAGCAACTCGTAACAAATCGTTTGTGGCGACTTCACCAGTCCCGCACCCTGACAGTACGGACAAGGCGAACAAAGCGTCCGCTCCAGCGACTGCTTCACGCGTTTGCGTGTCATGATCACGAGACCGAAATCGTTGAACGAAAGCACCTTCGTCGGCGACTTGTCGTTGCGTAAAGCTTCCTGCAACGCCTGCATCACCCTCTGGCGGTTACGTCGCTCTTCCATATCGATCAGATCGAGCACGATAATTCCGCCCAGGTCGCGCAGGCGAATCTGCCGCACAATCTCGTCGACTGCCTCGAGGTTCGTGCGCGTGATCGTATCTTCGAGACGTCCACTGCCACGACCAACAAACTTACCGGTATTAACGTCGATCGCAACCAGCGCTTCCGTTTGATTGATGACGAGGTATCCGCCAGACTTCAGCCAAACGCGTGGCTTGATCGCCTTATCGATCTCGACCTGCACGCCATACGCTTCGAGTATCGGCTGTTCCTTCGTGTAAAGCTTGACGCGCTTCACCAAACGCGGCTGAATTCGATTGATGAACTCGACAATCGCCTGGTATTCCTCTTCTGAGTCAACGCGAATCGATTCAAAGTCCTCAGACAATTGATCTCGCAGCAACCGCTGAACCAGATCGAGATCACGATGGACCAGAGCCGGAGCTTTCGACTTCTCGGCAGAACTTCTGATGTCGAGCCAGGTGCGGACGAGGTAACGAACGTCCTCGCGCAGTTCTTTCTCGGCGATGCCGACACCGGCAGTGCGCACGATAAAGCCACCGGATGGAATGTCTTCTTCAGCGCGGATCGTCTGGATCAGTTTCCGCAACCGGTGACGCTCACTATCTGATTCAATCTTGCGCGATACACCAACGTGCTCGACAGTCGGCATGTAAACGAGAAATCGTCCCGGCAACGCGATATGAGAAGTAATGCGCGCGCCTTTCTTGGCGATTGGTTCCTTTGCAATCTGGACCAGGATCTCCTGACCTTCACTTAGTAGATCGGTGATGGCGGGTTGATGCCGTTCGCGCCGAGACTGCCCACGATAATTGCGCTGCTCGCGTTGTCCCCGCTGATCTCGCGGTTCGCGCTGATCTCGTCGCTGGCGTGGAGCCGGCTCCGGTGATGGCGGCGGAGGCGCGATCTCTTCCGGCGGCTCAACAAACTGCACCGGCTCAAAATCTTCGTCCTGGCCGTTAGTTGCTTCTACCTGGCTGCCGTCTACCTCGGCGGTTTGTGCTGACGGCGGCTTGTTCTTGCTGGGACGACGTCTGCGACGTCCACCGCGACGAGTTGCAAATTCACCACGCGATTGAGTTTCGATCACGCGCGCTTCTGCGTCCGTGTAATCGGCGATTGGCTCAGCATCCGTGTCTGCATCCGCGGCGCGTTTCTTGGACGACTTCTTGCTCGATACTTTCTTCTTTGAAGCAGTACTCTTAGTTGCAGCCTTCGAAGGAGAGCGTTTCTTAGTTGCTGCGGCAGCCTTGCGTGATCGCTTAGCAGGCTTTTCTTCGTCCATTGCCGTAGCGACAGCATCTTCTTCGTCGTCGCTAATCCGCTGGAAGCCTCCGCCACTGAACGTCTGCGGCGATACATCATCGATAAAACTCGAGACGTGCGCCTCGCGCGGTCGTCCCGCCTCGCGAATCGGCTCCGCGTCCGTTTCGCCGTCGTCAACTCGTTCGAACGACTCGGAACCGAAACCGCCTGAGAGTATCGAACCGACTTCGGCGGTGCGGAAGTCGTCTTCCATGTTGAATTCAACTGCGTGTATCTGATCGAAGAGTCGCTCCTGGAGGCGAGCATCCTTGAACATCTCGCCATTCGCGGCGGTCTCTTCTTCGTCGATGATGCGCTCGATTGATGGATCGCCGGCGACGAATGGTGTGTCCGGTACTTCGAAGCGTGGCGCAGCCGGCGGAGACGCGGGTGCGGCCTCGTCGGTTTTGTCCCAACGCCCACGGCGACGGCCGCGGCGGCCGCGACGTCGTGCTGTTTCCGGTGATTCCGCAACTTCTTCGGCGGGCGCTACATCGACTTCCTGGAGAGGCTCGACGCGTTCGTGAGTTGACTCGATTCTTTGTTCGCGTTCGACGCGGTTGAGGGCAACTTCTTCGGCGGCCGCGTGTTCGGCGTCGGGAGTGCCCTTCTTCGACTTGTCGATGACGATTCTTTCAAACTCTTCTTCTTCATCGAAGAAGTCGGAGACGTAAAGGAATGCGTCGCGTTCGAGTCCAATGTCGACGAAAGCGGACTGCATTCCGGGCAAGACCCGCATCACGCGTCCCTTATAAATGTTACCGACGATTCCCTGGTGTTGTTCTCCACGTTCGATGTAGAACTCAGAGACCTTATCGTCCTCAATGATCGCAATCTTCTTCTCGCGTCCGTTGACGCTCACAATTAGTTGTTTTGCCATTACCAGCCTTCTTCAAGAGTTGAAGCACAGAGCTACGCCTGCAAGCCGTTAGGCGAGGCGTTAGCTCTGTGCAGAGATTAATGTGGGTATTTGCGGGATGGCGCCTGGATTGGCGCATAATTCTCATTCAAATACAGAAACTTGTAGTCGCCGACCTGTCTATTTCAGGGAGCAAGCTCATTGTGCTCGTAACCTGCGGGCGGGCAAACTCACCGGAGTATAGCCACAAAGGGGCACAAAACGCAAAAATCAATGGTACTAGAGGGCCTATCGTTCGGGGCCGTTGTATTTTGGGAGTGATTCGACGATGAAGTCGAAGCCTAACCACAGACTCCAACTGTGGTGATAGAAGGCGACGGGGAAAATGAGGGCCATGATGAAGAGCAGGACCAGGACTTGTTCGTAATCCGCTCCGATTATCAGGAGGAAAAAGAAACAGACCAGCAGAATGACGAGTTCGGTGGTGACAACGTTGGCGAGAATTGCCCCCACGAAGAAGCCATCTTCACGCTTGAAAAGGGCCATGCAGTGCGGGCAGTGATGCCGGATGTGAAACGGTTGGTTAACAATCCGCGACTCGCCACACGCAGGACACCGCAGTCTCATAGAGCGACCCAAAACCCGCTTGATTTGTTCTAAATCTACTTTCAAGGTGTTCGCATATCTTACGCGAGACAGATCGTTTTGGCCACAAATCTACGGCTTAGGGCTTGCGGCCGGGACGGCTTTTGGATCCACGACCTTTAAGCTGGTGCGGACGAGATCCCAGACGGGTGCGAGTTGTTTTAGTTGTTTGTCGGGCCCGAAGAGGGACAGGATGACAACTCGTTGGCCTACGAGCGCCCAGTAGATTTTGGCGGCGCCGGTCTCGCCACCCAGCGAAGCGTTTATGCTCGTACCGTCGGCTTTAAGACCCGCTAACTCAGTGCTGTCAGGAACCTGCTGCGGCTTGGCCCCCATCGCCTCGAACTGTTTTACATTTCCTGCGATCAAAGGATCGACTAACGCCTTTTTCGCTTCCGCCATCTTCTCCGGAGTCATTCGACCTCTGTGAACAAAGATTCCGATCCGCACATCGCTGTCTGCCTTGCTCAATGTGATCTGCTGTAAATCGGAGTTACTTTCGTCCGTGAGTTGCCACGAGGCCGGATAGTCAAACGTGAGTCCGTCTTTCGAGAAATTTTTTGAGTCGGGTGTTTGCGCGGTGGCCAGTACACAACAAAACACTAATCCGACGAGTTTGAGTTGAAAAATTCGGTTCATGTATCCCTCCAGATTTAGATCAGCGAAGCAGTTGCAATTGCTCGTTTAGTGACTGCCAGACATCGCGCACGTGCTGCTCAGTAGTGCGAATGTTTCCGATTGAGAGTCGCAAGGTCAGCTTATCGTTCAGCCGCGTGTGAGAAAGCAACGCGCGACCACTCGCATTAACTCCATGCATGATTGCCTCGTTCAGCGCATCGAGATCGTCTCTGCCTTTCGCGCACGCGCGAAAACAAACGAGGGCAAGCGGAACGGGCGCCATCACTTCCCAATCGGGAGACTCTTCGATCCACGAGGCAAACAATCGCGCGAGGCGGCAGTGTTCGCGGATGCGTGCTGCCAGTCCTTCATGACCGAAGTAACGCATCACCATCCACAACTTCAGTGCGCGAAATCGACGGCCCAGTTGAATGCCATAGTCAGAGCCACTACGCACTTTCTCCTGCTCGGGCGTGCGCAGGTATTCGGGCACGAGTGAAAACGCACGCTTGAGCAGATCCATGTGACGGCAGTAAAGGACTGAAAGATCAAACGGCGTGAATAACCACTTGTGCGGATTCGTGACGACGGAATCGGCTCGCTCACAACCGTCAAGAATCTCTCTGAACTCCGGAACAATTGCTGCCGAGCCTGCATACGCTGCATCGACGTGCAACCACATCGCGTATTCTTCGCCTATGGGAATCATCTCCCGAACCGGATCGATGCTCGAAGTCGAAGTCGTGCCGACGGTGGCGACGATGCAGAACGGCAGATAACCGTTACGCTTGTCTTCCCGGATGGCCTCCTCGAGTGCGCCGACATTCATGCGAAACTTGGAATCGGTGGGAATCTTACGCAGCCCGCGTTGGCCCAGTCCGAGCGTGATTACTGCTTTTTCGATCGATGAATGAGCCTGCTCAGAAACGTAAACGCGGAGCAATGGCAGATCAGGACGACCACTCATTCCCTCTTCGCGAATCCGCCGTTCGACACCTTCACGTGCGGCGGCGATTGCGTGCAAACTCGAAACTGAAGCAGTGTCGTAGATGATCCCGTGCATTCCGGGGTCAAGCCCCATCATTTGTCGCAGCCAATCAAGCACAACCTCTTCGAGCTCCGTCGAGGCGGGTGAAGTACGCCATAGCATCGCCTTGTTATCAAACGCCGCGCTCAAAAGCTCACCAAAGATGCCGGGCGCCGAGGTTGAAGTAGCGAAATACGCGAAGAAGGACGGGTGACTCCAGTGGGTCAGCGCAGGGACAATCAGTCGATCGAGATCTGCGATGATTTCTTCCATCGACTCACCGTGAGCGGGTGGTACGGAGGGAAGTTTGGCTTTTAAGTCACCGGGCTCTATTGCCGCGAGTACCGGAAG
>DASTVU010000318.1:0-5874 GCA_035758935.1 Pyrinomonadaceae bacterium
GAGTAGCAGAGTTTTTGTCTTTGTAGTTTGGGTGCCGATATTCCAGTCGCGCGCAAGCTGGTTTGAGAACGCCGAAATCTCCTGAGCGCCAGTCGTCTCAACTGTCGCCACGTAGAGCTCGATGTTGCTTTTCTCCTTCAGTCGCTGCAGAAGACTTTCGAGACGTCCCTTGGTTTCGTTGTCAATAACTCCGGCGACATCGTTGATGTGACTCGTTGGCGCCGGAAGTTTGGTTGACTGTGCGAAGGGGTTTGCTTGCAGCAGGAGAAATAGCCCAACCGCGAGGATCACGGTCAAAGGGCGTTTTATGACTCGATATAATGGGCTCATTACGATAGGTTCCGTATCTGGGATGTGGGGGGACAATTCGGCGCTCATGATACCATCGCCGACCGAATATGAGCGAACTTGATGAAGCCTGGGCAGCAGCATTATTGGAGGCCGAGCGCCAGGCCCGGCTTGCCGGACGCAGAGACATTGCCGACTACCTGTCGCTGAGGAATTCAAACGACCTGTTGCGGAAGGCGGGCGTCGATTGGCTGATCGCCGAATTCACGTCTCTGGCCGGCGACGCAAATCGTGCTGGCGCCAGTATCCGGATTGCGACTCAGGAGGGACATCGATTTCGCACGGGTAATTCGACCATGGTCGGGCACCAGCTCACGCTCATGAATGGAGTACGCACGCTATACGTTGAAGCGGGATGGCCGAGGACGCCGCGCGACGGCTTCGTGCGTGGAGGTGGCCTCGCGTGTGCGAGTATTCGTCACCTCGGAATTCGCAATGCAAGCGAGGAGTTGTTGTTAACAAAATCCCACACCGGTGCGCCGGCGTGGAAATCGTCTGCGACAAAACACGCCCTTCACGAAGCCGACATGCGGCGCCACCTCAAAATCCTCCTCGATCAACACAAGACACGTTGAAATTAAACCAAGGGCGGCCCCTACAGTCCGTTCGACGTTGTGTTACGTACTGTAGGGGCGGCCCTCCGTGGCCGCCGTCGGTTTAAGTCACAACGTTTTCCGTTACGCGCTGCACCTTTTCGCGCTCGATCAAGGACTTCCTTCGAAAATACGCCCTTTTTTCAACAGGCACGACACTTGCCAAATAGGCGGCAACGACATCGGGTACACACGATCGAGTCGGCCCGAGGAAATACTGAGGAGATCTACAGAAAATGACGAACCGACACACACTGAAGTTTTCATTGTTCGCTGCGGCCATCCTGGCTCTTTGCCTGCCCGTCGCAGCGGCTGCCCAGTGGGGAGGACGCTATCCCCAGGATCGGTATCCCGATCGTTATCCAGACAATCGTGGCTACGGACGCTACGACGAGCGCGGACTCCGCGATTCCGTGCACCGCCTGGATCGTTTAGCGAAAGATTTCGAACGCGACATGGATCGTGCGCTTGATCGAAGCCGCGCTAATGGCTCACGTCGGGAAGACAGTATCAACAACCAAATCCACCAGTTTCGCGATGCCGTAGGCGATCTGAAATCGCGAGTCGGCAACGGACGTGATTTGAATCGTAGCTCCAACGAAGCCCGCAGAGTGTTGCAGGAAGCTGATGACCTTGACCGTTTCGCACGTCGTGGCTTCGACGGCCGAACCTCCGCTGAGTGGTCGCAGATCCAACAGGAGCTTCGCTACATCAGCAGCGTCTACGGCTTCGGCTACGGTGGTGGCTATGGCCGCGACGACGACTGGCGTCGCAACGATCGCCGCAACGACCGCAACAACAATCGCAACGTCGATTGGTGGAGACGAATTCCATTCCCTCGGTATTAACCCGCATCTGACTTCCGCTTGTTATCCGCCGGTCTACCTGCCAAGGGCCTCGGCTTCACGCCGAGGCCTTTATCTTTATCTCGCCAATCTTGTTAATCCTGTAATCCTGTCTAAAATGAGTGGTAATGACAACGGGCAACTTGTATCTGGTCGCGACACCCATCGGCAATCTCGCTGACATCACACACCGCGCATTACAAGTTCTTAAAGACGTCGATCTAATCGCCTGCGAAGACACGCGGCACACGAACAAGCTCCTCAATCATTACGGCATCGCGACTAAAACGATCAGCTATCACGAACACAACGAACAACAACGTGCCGGCCACTTGATCGAAAAGCTAAAAGAGGGAAGCGATATCGCAGTCGTTTCCGATGCCGGCACTCCGTCCATCAGCGATCCCGGCTTCCGCCTGGTTCGCGCTGCTATCGAGAACGACATCAACGTGGTTCCTGTGCCTGGTCCAAGCGCGCTGATCTCAGCATTAATCGCAGCCGGTCTACCGACGGACGAATTCTTCTTCGCTGGTTTTCTTCCTTCGCGCCCGAACGCACGTCGAACTCGGCTGACCGAGCTTCAATCTGTCCCGGGCACATTGATCTTCTACGAAGCGCCACATCGCCTCGCAAAGACACTCAAAGACGCTCTCGAAGTTCTAGGCGAGCGTGAAGCCGTGGTGGCACGAGAACTTACGAAGCTTCACGAAGAGATCAGGCGTGGACGTTTAAGTGAATTAGCCGCGGATTACGCTGATATGAAGAACGATATTCGCGGAGAGATCGTCGTCTTGATCGATCGCAACGTAATCGCCACCGCCACGACTAAATCCGAAACAAGTATCGCAACACTTGTCGAACAATTTGAACAGGAAGGCCTCGACCATCGCGCCGCGCTAAAGAAAGCGGCGCGTGAGTTAGGTCTCTCACGCGCCGAAGCTTACCGGCAGCTAATCGTGCTTAAAAATCCGCGTTAATCCGTGCTCCCAGTGATCTGAGCCGGCAGCGGCTTATCAACCTTTAATCTTGCTGGGCGGCTCCCGATCTCCCACAGCGTCATATAAACCGTGCGCGTAATCTTCTCCATCTTCTGGTAATCGATCTTGTCAGCCGTGTCTCCCGCGCGATGATAGTCTTCGTGAGTTCCGTCAAAGAAGAAGATGATCGGAATTCCTTTGCGAGCGTAGTTGTAATGATCGCTGCGGAAGAAGAACCGGTTGGGATCCTTCGGGTCGTCGTACTTCGTATCGTAAGTGATATTCAGGTATGACTTGTTGACCTGATTCACGAGTTCGCCGAGTTCGGTACTCATCATCGTTGAGCCGATCAGATAAACAGCATCTGGTCCGGTGAGTTCTGAGTTGCGCGGGTTTGTGTCGCCTTCTTTCTTACTTCGCCCAATCATGTCAATGTTGATCTGCGCGACGATCTGATTGAGTGGCACCGTCGGATATTCAGTGAAGTAGCGCGAACCCCACAATCCTTTCTCCTCACCGCAATGCCAGACGAACAACACCGAGCGCTTTGGACGTGCCGGCGCCCTGGACAATGCTTCCGCCATTGCGAGTAAAGCAGTCGTCCCCGAACCGTCGTCATCCGCGCCGTTGCAAATCGTGTCGGTACCATTCGGAGGACAGCCGCTACCGACGTGATCGTAGTGCGCGCCGAGCGCAACGTATTCAGCTTTCAGAGTTGGATCGCTACCTTCCCAAACAGCGACCACATTCTGCGTGGGAATGATCTGATTACTGTTTGCGATGTTCAGGCTGGCTTTCTTTTGCTCACTCAGCAGGAATGGCGCCGGCTGAGATGATTCAGAAATTGACTGTGCTTCGCCGGCGAAGAGTGCTGTTGCGACCTCGGGTGAGATCACGATCGACGGCAAAACCGGCACCGGCTGCGTTTGAAACTTCGCGACGACCGTTGTGCCTCTTTCCATAATGCGCTGGCGGTTGCGTTGCCAGTTTATTACGTATTGAGAGTCAGCTACGTAAATCAAACCGACAACGCCCTTGCTGCGGGCGTAGTCACTCGGGTTCATCGTGTCCTCGCCATACTTACCGTAGTCTGAACGCGCAACACCACGGGGCGGCATGTTTGGTACCCCCGCGATCACTGCAATTTTTCCCGCCGGATCGATGCCTTTGTAAGCATCAATCTCCTTGGACTTAACAAACCAGCCTGAACCTGCGAAAACCAGTTGTCCGCTAACATTGCCCGAGCCGCCTGCCGGAAGAAAATCCGTTCCCGCCGTTAATGTTCGACCGTTGATCTCGACTTTTATTTGTCCACCGTCAGCGCGGTTACGGCGTAGTTCAATGCGTTGGAAAAACGTGCCGTCGTCGCCCGCAGGTTTAAAGCCCCAACGCGTGAGATTCATCGCCAGAAATTTCGCGGCGGTGTCGAGCCCGCGAGATGGCGTGTCGCGTCCTTCCATTTCATCGGAGGCGATGAATGTCAGATAGTCTCTGATTTGGTTGGCCGAAATCGTTTCAACGCCGCGTTGCGTGGTTACTGACGCGGCCGCCTTCTTTGATTTATTAGCAGCGCGTTGAGCGTAGTTTGCGGGAAGCGTGGTGACGAGAACGCTCGCCAGCACGAGCGCGGTTAAGAATCTTCGCATGCAGTCTCCAGTTATTTGTACTTTGTGCTTTGTACTTCGTAGACCAAGCCCAAAGTACAAAGTTCTAAGCTCTGATGCTGATTTATGCGTGTTGGACGGCCTGAACAAGTCTCGTCAGCGTGTCTTTCGCATCGCCGTAGAGCATGCCCGTTACCGGCTTAAAAAACAAAGGGTTCTCTAAACCGGAAAAACCTTTACCCTGACCACGCTTCAGGACCACCACTGACTTCGATCGGTCAACTTCAAGAATGGGCATGCCGGCAATGGGACTGCCGGGATTGTCGCGTGCATCCGGATTGACGACGTCGTTAGCGCCGATGACGACTGCGACATCAGTGCTCGGAAATTCGGGATTAATCTGTTCGAGTTCGTACAACGCTGAATAGGGGACGTTGGCTTCGGCAAGCAGAACGTTCATGTGTCCGGGCATTCGGCCGGCAACGGGATGAATACCGTATTTAACTGTGACTCCACGCTTCTCGAGCACGTCAGCGAGTTCGCGAACTACGTGTTGGGCCTGCGCTGTTGCGAGACCATAACCAGGCACGAAGACGACTTTGTTCGCGTAAGCAAGTTGAGTAGCGATGTCTTCGAGTCCGACTTCGCGCATAGATCCCTGTAGCTCGCCACTCGCTGCGGTAGTCGCTGCACTTCCAAACGCGCCGAACAAGACGTTCGTCATCGAACGATTCATCGCCCGGCACATGAGTATCGAAAGTATGAATCCGGAAAAACCATCGAGTGTGCCCGCGATGATCAGCACCTTGTTTGAGAGGACGAATCCCGTCGCCGCTGAAGCGAGACCGGCATACGAATTTAACAGCGACATCACGACCGGCATGTCAGCCGATCCGATTGGCATCACGAGCAGCAATCCGAAGATGAATGCCAAACCGACCATCGTGAAAAAGAGCGGCATCGAACCCGGAAAAATAACGAGGTAAACAAATATTCCGATCGTGACGGCGAGTAGGGCCATGTTGAAAATATTCTGGCCCTTGTAAGTCATCGGTGTGCCGCGTACGAGTCCCTGGAGTTTTGCAAAGGCGAGCAGACTGCCTGTGGTCGTGAGTGCACCCAGCATCACTTCAAAACCGAGCGCGCCCATGGTAATTGTCTCGATGTGGCCGCCGTGCGCGTACTCTCGATAGAACTCAGAAATACCGACGAGTGCTGCAGCGAATGCACCAAACGCATGTGAGAGTGCGGTTCGTTGCGGCATTGCCGTCATCGGCACCCACACGCCCATCGCGAGTCCCACAACAGAACCGACAGCGAGGCCTGCGAGAATCCACGTGTAAGTGACGATCTCGTGGTGCATCAACGTGCCGATGATGGCCATCAACATGCCAAACTCGGCGAGATGCATACCGCGCTTCGCAGTTTCGGGGTGGCTCAACCCCTTCAATCCGAGGATGAAGAAGATTGAAGCGAGCAGGTAGCTGAGTTCGATGAAGTAGGTTTG
>DASTVU010000319.1:0-3789 GCA_035758935.1 Pyrinomonadaceae bacterium
AAAGCTGACGCCGCAGGACACGAATGCGATAGTCATCAATAACGCGCTGGCTGCCCGAGAGCCAAAGATGCACGTCGGCGACGACGTTGTGTTGCGCATTGGCCCGCTTGAAGAAACATGGCGCGTGGTTGGAATTTCTCGCGAAGCGTTCTCCCCCGGCGCCGTGGGTTACATCCCGCTGAGTGCGATGCAGTTGCGCCATCCCGGCATCACAAACAACTTACGATTGGCGCTCGCAAGTTCAGATCCCGATTCGATCAGTGCAGTAAAGGAAGACCTGGATCGCAATCTCGAGCAACAAGGAGTACGCGCACGAGGCGCCACGAGCAAGGCGGAGAGTCGTTACGGTTTCGATCAGCACATGCTGATGATCTATGTGTTTCTGATCGTGACGTCGGCGATCGTGGGTGGTGTCGGTGGTTTGGGACTGATGACGACGATGAGTCTGAATGTGCTCGAGCGACGACGCGAGATGGGAGTGATGCGCGCGCTTGGCGCGACGCCGCGACTTGTTTGGTTGATGATCGTGGCCGAAGGAATTGTGATCGGTTTACTGAGCTGGGCCATCGCGGCGCTGTTGGCGTGGCCGATCAGTAAAGCGATTGGTGATTTTGTGGTTCAGGTGATGTTTCGAAGCGGACTGGATTTTACTTTCGAGCCGGCAGGGCTGGTGATCTGGTTGCTGGTTTCGATTGTGTTGAGTGGGTTGGCGAGTTTCCTGCCCGCGTGGAAAGCGTCACGAACGACGGTGCGTGAGGCGCTGGCGTATGAGTAACACGGATTACACGGATTTTTATTCGGGTTAGCCTGTGCGATGGAGGATGAAATCTGCTATGCGCCGTAACGTCTCAGTGGGCCGGTTGATTTGATCGAGGGCCGCGATCGCGTCGCGGTGGGCCTGTTCGGCTGCCGCTCGTGTTGCTTCCATTCCGTGCAGCGCTGGATACGTAGCTTTGTTTGAGCGTGCGTCTTTGCCGGGCGTCTTGCCGAGATCTTCCGCGGTTGCGGTCACATCAAGAAAATCGTCCGTGATCTGAAACAACAATCCGAGATGTGCCCCGTAACTCGTGACAGCTTCAAGCTCCTCGTCGCTGGCTTTTCCGATGATTGCTCCGCAACGTGCGGCGGCGACGATCAGCGCGCCCGTCTTGAGGCGGTGTATTTCCTCTAGTTGCGCGCCATTTACCTGCCGCGTCTCGGCTTCCATATCGAGCGCCTGGCCAGCCACCATGCCGTGCGGAGTCGCAGCGGCGCGAGCGAGCTCTGAGATGACGTAGATTCGTGTTTCAGGGTTTATGCAATCGTCTTCAGCAATTGTTTTGAAGGCGAGAGTCTGCAGCGCATCGCCGGCGAGAATCGCAGTCGCTTCGTCAAAGCGAACGTGGCACGTTGGTCTCCCGCGTCGCAAGTCGTCGTTGTCCATTGCCGGAAGATCGTCGTGGATCAACGAGTAGGTATGGACCATCTCAAACGCGCACGCCGTACCGATTAAAGCCTCAAACGGTGCGTCAAAAGCCTGGCCGACTGCCAGTAGCAGCGCGGGTCGAAAACGCTTTCCACCGGCAAACACGCTCCAGCGAATCGCCTGATGAATCTTTTCCGGACCTGCGGCCGATGACGGCAGCAGTTCGTTAAGCTCGACTTCAACGAGCGCTCGACTGCCCGCCAAAAGAGCGTCGAGCTCCAGTGAGTTTCCGAGAGAAGCTTTTAATGGACGTGTCATTCTTCGCCTGTCCGACCATTAGTCGCTTCTGCGGGTGGTTCCTTAAACGCCGCGGCCACTGGTCTACCCTGATTATCGCGCAATAGGATCTCTATTCGCCGTTCGGCCTGGCTGAGCCGCTCCTGGCATTCGCGCGAAAGCCGGATTCCCTGCTCAAACAACTCCAGACTCTTTTCCAGCGGCAAGTCGCCGTCTTCCAATTGCCGCACGATCTGTTCGAGCGCTTCCAGAGAAGCTTCAAATGTCCGGCCCTGTTCTTTATTATTTTCCATTTATCTATTGCGACGCGAGCGTTTCCGCTGCGACTTCTTGAGCAACGGATTGTTTGCGTCAATACTGCCGATCGCCGGCAGCTCTTTCATCACGTTATCAACTACCCGTTGGACCAGCATATCGTCTTTGACTTCCGTAATCTTCCAACGTTCGGCATCACGGTGCATCTTAAATTCAATCGTGCGATCCGGCATCGGAGCTTTGACGTTCGCGGTATCGCCTTCCGTCGTTACTGTCATTAACCGAGGCACTGTAACAACAAGCAGGATGAACGGACGTCGCTCCGACTTCGCCCCAAAGGCCTGTAGCTCCTTTACCACTTCAGCATGAATCGTTTGCTTCAACTGCGCCAACAACGTAGGCATCACAGCATCAATCCGCTGTTGAATCGAACTGTTCAGGGCGTAACCATACCGGGCCGCTGCCTTCTGGCTCACGCTCGTGACCATATTTTTCGCGACCTCGTCGTCGTTGATTAACTTCTCAAACGCAGCAACATCGTTTCGTTGTGCCGCATCGACGAGCAACGTCACAGCGTAAGCCGGAGTTGATTGATAATGCCGCCACCAGAAGAACCCACCGACCGCCACCCCTACAACGCCAACAAAAATCAAAAGCGCCAGTATCGCGAGCACACGCGGCCAGCGCCTGCGTTTTCGAACAAGCTTTGTTCCCTCCGCCCCCGGCCCATCCAGATTAATTACAATTCGCTTGCGCATTAATCCGTGGCTTCGATCCATTCAATCCGTGTTCCTAGTTTTCCCTTTTGCAACCGCACGTTCACGACATCACCTACAGCTACGGACCCTGCGTCGCGCAAGAGTTTCCCTGACGCATCCTGCGCTATTGCATAACCTCGTTGCAATACTCCAAGCGGCGACAGAGCGTCAAGCGACGCCGCAGCGAGGCCCAGCCGTTCGCGTCCCTCCTGCAACTTCTCAGCGATCGCTCCATCGCAAGCGGATGACGCTGCATCCAGTCGCGCATGTGCGTTTGCCAGACGCGATTTTACTTCATCAAAGGCGTGTGACAGTGCCTGCTGTTGAACTCTCGCTCGTAAGTTGACGATCTGATATTTGGTCAGTCTGACGAGTTGCCGGCCCATGTGGTCCAAAGCTGAACAGATCTGATCTTCACGTGCCGCGACGATTTCAGCCGCTGCCGACGGTGTCGCTGCGCGAAAGTCGGCGACGAAGTCGGCAATCGTGAAGTCAGTTTCATGGCCCACTGCCGAGATCACGGGAATTGAAGACTTGCGAACTGCGCGAGCGACCTCTTCCGTATTAAATGCCCATAAGTCTTCCGTCGAGCCACCACCGCGCCCGACGATCAAAACATCGACCGCGTCGGCGTGGCGACCCTCGCGCAGTGCGAGTTCGTGATAGGCGTTAATGAAACGGATTGCACGTGCGATGTCCGGACCGGCCGAATCGCCCTGAACCTTTGCCGGTGAAAACAGAACATGAACTGTCCTCGTGCGCCTCGAAATCACGTTCAGAATGTCGCGAATCGCAGCTCCCGTTGGTGACGTTACGACCCCGACACGACGCGGAAAGACCGGCAATGGGCGCTTTAGCTCTTTGGCAAACAGTCCTTCTTTCTGCAAACGCTCGCGTAGTTGTTCAAACGCGATCTGCAACTCGCCGGCGCCGACAGGATCGAGGGCGTCAACAACGAGCTCATACTCACCCCGCGGCGCATAAACGGAGAGTTTTCCGCGCGCGCGAACTTTCAAACCGTTTGCGGGACGAAAACGAATGCGTGTGTTAGTTGAGCGAAAGCATTTCGCGCGC
>DASTVU010000320.1:0-3268 GCA_035758935.1 Pyrinomonadaceae bacterium
TAGCTGAATACGCGCGACATTCGCCATTCGCCATCCTTGCGCTGCCACAAATTTGCGAAGTGCCCGATGCCATCCAATTTCTCTTTTTGTCCCGCTTGGGTCAGGTAAAATCGGTGCTCTCCGACTGCCAAGGCTCCAAACTGATCGATGGCGTAAACCTGCAAAGTCCCCTCAACCAGTTCTCTTCTTACTCGGTTATTTTTATCGCCGCAAAGGCCTTTCGAGAAAGCTTCCATCACGCTTTTCCGACTTGTTAGTTGGCCTCTCTTTTCGTGGTAGAACTCAATATCGTCGGTGAACAAGGCTTCGATCTTACTCAACTCACACTTGTTGTAAGCCTCGAAGAACGCATTATCCAGAGAAGTGATAATCGTCAGCAGCTCTCCCTGATTTACAGACGGTTGTTGATTTCTACCGGTGAAGGGTAGAAGCAAAACCAATGAAATTGCGAGCAGCGACAGTTTCAGGGCCACCTTGCTCGGTGACAGTATTCGCATGGTAGGAACCTCACCTCCAGCATTTATTGTAAGTAATATAGACGTGCAGAGGCTCGGTAGAGTTAACACCGGATTCCGCGTCGGCTACGAGGATCTGTCTTACTTTAGTCGCGCTTACAGGCTTACGCGATTGGTTGAATGATTGAGATTTGTGTTTTCAGGATTGTTTCTCCTTGCTTTTGTATATCCACACGCCACCGCCTCCGCGGTTTGCATACGGATCTCAACACGTGAGGTGATTTTGGATTCCGCGATCAGTCGTGTCACTTCGGTTATCAACTGGTCGCCATCTGCCGGCTTAACCAGGTATCCCTGAGCACCCGAAGCGCGAGCTGCTTCCCGGTCAGTCTCGTACGCCGCTCCTGAATAGAAGAGAACGGGTGTCTTTAGATCGAACTGGCGAAACTTTTCGGTAAGCTCCGGACCAGAAAGTCCAGGCATCCAGTTGTCTACCAGATAAAGATCAAAGTTTTGGGTTTTGGCAAGAGCAAGAGCCTGAACGTTGTTTGCTGAGCAGACTACCTCATAGCCATACTGGGTTAGGACAAAATCAATCAACTCGCGAGTATCAACATCATCCTCAGTACAGAGGATACGCCCTTTGGTGGACCGCATAGGAGAAGCCTTTCGTTTGGTCGTTTCCGACCGTGGCCCTTGGGAATGGATGGCCTACAGTATATGGCTCTTGTGGGGAGAGTCTGTGCGTTAGCACACTTAGCGGATTTGTGGTTCTGGTGACGGGCTATTCGTTGCTCTGTAATTGCAGATAGCGCGCGGTCGCGAGGGTTAATAGATTAAGCGAGAACAAAGTATTATCAGAGAGGACCGTGCCGCGTCATGAGTGACATCGCCGTTGAGTCGCAAATCGAGATCTTCATCAGAAAATATTCACCTGCCATAGAAGCGCAGTTGCGCGACGTCCGCACCAGGTTTCGCGCCATGTTTCCTCGCGGTTTCGAGTTGGTCTACGACAACTACAACGCTTTAGTGTTCGGCATCAGCCCGACTGAGCGCACCTCCGACGCGTTCATTTCCGTGGCCGGCTATCCGAGGTGGATCACGCTCTTCTTCCTCCGTGGCGCAGACTTACGCGACCCGCAGGGTCTACTCGAAGGCCAAGGCAAACAAGTCAGAAGCGTCCGACTCAGGGAACCCAAAGACATCAACACACCCGATGTCGAAGCGCTCATTGCACAAGCTATTCTTCCCTATGAGTCGGCGTTGCTTGCTGCTCCGAGCCTCACCACCATCGTCAAGTCGGTGTCAGCCAAGCAGCGACCACGACGCCCACGGCACTGACTCTTCGTATAATTTGTTGATCCAAACCGCGGATCGAGGCTGCAAGTGATGAGACGGAACTCTCTCACGCTAGCGGCAACCAAGCTGAAAACAAAGGTTTACGCTAAAAAATTTCATCACATGATTCTGGAAACGATCAGCCAGCTTACTTGTATGAGTGCCTTTATATACTTCGAAGCTGTTGGCGATTCCGTAGTTATTAAGAACCTCATGGAGCCTGGCGGCATCGTTTCTTAAGCCGTCCTGATCACCCACATCGATCGCGATTGCACGATACTGGCGAAGACTGCTGACGTATTGATCCACAAAAGCGAGGGGCGCATTCGCCGTCCATCTTGCAAGGACATCGGCCTGAGGCATGCCGTTCTTCACCGGTAGATCAAGATAAAGGGGAGGATTGTTTGGATTGGGTGACCATGCCGCGGCGGTGGCAAGTTGAGCCCGGGCGAAGAATGATAGATTTGCCGAGTCTGAGGGCGTCTTCACCGCATCGAGCGCTTTCGCTAGTTCTAAATTCGGGGGACCCGTGCGCGGAGTCAAGCAACACGGGCTCATGATGTACAGACTGCCAAATACATCGGAATGTTTCATGCCAATGCGAGTTGCACCATAGCCACCCATAGAGTGTCCAACCAAGCCGCGGCTCCTTCGATCTCGAATCGTCCGGTAGTGAGCATCGATATAGGCGACGACGTCGCGCGAAATAAACGATTCGAAGTCTCCAGTCGTAACGGAACTCGAATACATAGAGCCATTGTGCAGCGTCTTCGAATCCGGCAACACAACGATCATTTCTCGAGTACCTTGAGCAACAGCGCCTTCTATGGTTTGTGGTACATGTATCTCGCGGCTCCATTGCTCGGCACCTATCGAATAACCGTGTAATGCATATACCACCGGATAACGCCGGGTCTTCACCTTGTTGTAACTAGCCGGCAAAAAGACGAGCACGTCGCGGTCGACAGCATTACCTTCCAAATTTCCTTCAAGGGATGGACCGTGAATCTTTATACGTTCCACCTTGACGGCCTTTGCACTAGCAACAACCGGAGGCACTTCGGTCTGCACCTGGGCTGCGACTGTCAGCCAGAGGGAACTACATATAGCCAGCGTTAAGACACCAAATGTTTTCCGATTTATCATCACGGTCTTTTTCTTGGACAAAATTCTGCCGAGCGCGACTAACGCCTCAGTTCTGTTGCCGGACCCGTCACAGAGAAACGCCCTTCGATGAAACTTGTCGTGCCGGCATCGGCAGTACCGGTGAAGCCGGGTTGCTTCCCGCCAATGGTAATTTTGAAATCACCCGGCTCGACCACTGTGCGGCCATCATTTGTAATTACTGCTAGTTGACGCGGCTCAATTGTGAACTTGATAACGCGGCGCTCACCTGGCTTCAGATGTATTCGCTCGACTCCCGCGAGAGATCGAATCGGAACTCGAACAGATGCGTCGCTGTCAGTCAGGTAAAG
>DASTVU010000321.1:0-4990 GCA_035758935.1 Pyrinomonadaceae bacterium
TAGTGCGCGGAGCGCACAAGTGGGTTTACCAAAGCGCCAACAAGTTGGCGCACTCCAAGGTGGGGCACAGTTTTTAAGGTATCGTGATGGATTCTTTGGTTAAAGACATACGGTTTGCTTTGCGAGGCCTGGCGACGAAGCCGGCGTTCACCGCGATTGCGGTGCTCACGCTTGCGCTGGGAATTGGCGCGAACACTGCGATCTTCAGTGTGGTCCATGCGGTGTTGTTGCGGCCGTTAGCGATCAAGGATCCGGATCGAGTAATGACCTTCTGGCACTCGGCGCCAGCAAAGGGTTTGCAGCACATGGATCTCAACCCTGCGATGTTCGCTTACTACCGCGATCGAACGCGCACGTTTGAGAGTCTCGCTGCTTTCGAAACTGGCGAGTTTTCTCTGACCGGTGGTGGCGAGCCGGAATCTGTCCCGGGAGCTGTTGTTACTTTTGACTACTTCAATGTGCTCGGTCGTGAGCCATTGCACGGCCGCACTTTTACTCCGCAGGAAGACACACCAGGCAACAACCACGTCGTCCTGCTCAGTTATGGTTTGTGGCAACGTCGTTTCGGTGGCAATCCGACCATCGTTGGGCAATCGATCAATGTCGATAACGAACCAACGACGGTCGTCGGAATCATGCCCGCGGATTTTGATTTTCCGGATCCGGCTGAGCGTGCAAGCAGCTCAGGTCACGTGCAGCTCTGGATACCGAAGGGACTCAACCCACAGGATTCAAATTCCTACAACTTATTAGCCGTGGGCCGGTTGAAACCGGGCTCAACTGCGGACGATGCGAAGAAAGAGATCGACTCGTTGTATCAGGCGTTCGCTGCAGAGACTGGCTCAAGACTCGGTGATGTTGAGGCAGGTGTGACGACTGTCCTGTTGCCGTTGCAGCATCACATCATTGGCGAAGTACGACGACCTTTGCTCGTGTTGCTTGGAAGCATTGCTCTCGTCCTGTTGATTGCCTGCGCCAACCTTACGAATCTCATGCTCGCTCGTGCTGCGGCACGCACTCGAGAACTCGCCGTGCGACAGTGTCTCGGTGCGAGCGCAATGCGAATCGCACGGCAAACCCTCACCGAAAGTCTCTTGCTCTCATTCCTCGGAACACTCGTCGGCGTTTTGCTCGCAATCTGGATTGTTACAGCTCTCAAGAGCCTGGTGTCCTCGCAAATACCGCATGTGGAGACCGCGCGAATCGATGCAACTGTTTTGCTTTTCACGGTGGCAATCATGTTGCTCACGGGTGTGCTGTGTGGCCTGGCCCCTGCACTGCGCTCCGCCCGCATTAACTTGCAGGACGCGATCAAGGAAGGCACACGCGGTTCAGCATCAGGCTCAAACAAACGTCTGAACAACGTCTTCGTTGTTTCACAGCTCGCGCTATCGCTCGTGCTTTTGATCGGCGCTGCGTTGTTCCTCCAGAGCTTCAGAAATCTTCTGTCAGTCAATCCCGGTTTCCGCGCCGACAACGTGTTGATGGCGCGACTCTCGCTGCCGGAACAGAAATACAAAGACAAGGCGCAAATAGAGAGTTTTTATAACCAGGTCCGACAGAGTGTAAGCGGTCTGCCGGGTGTGCAGGCGGTTGAACTGTGTCAGGTGGTGCCGTTCAGCGGCGATGGCCAGGGTGGACCATTCACGGTTGAAGGCTTCGAGCACGAGCAATCAAAAGTTGCATGGCTACGAAGCTCGACGCCGGGATACTTCAACGCGATGGGAATGCCGATCCTGAAAGGCCGCGGCTTCGAATCAACCGATACAGCAACGTCTTTGGCGGTCGCAATCGTCGATGAAAACCTGGCCCAGAGATATTCGTCGCAAGGAGATCTCGTTGGTAAACGGCTTCGCATCGGTGATGGTCCATGGCTGACCATCGTTGGCGTCGTGCCAAACGTCAAGAATCGGAAACTCGACGAGGCCGCATGGCCCTACGTTTATCGTCCTTACAGTCAATGGGTGCGACGCGAAACGATGCTCGTCGTGCGTTCGGAAATGGATCCGACCATCATCGCCGGCAACATTCGCAACGAAGTCGCGAAGCTTGATCCGGAACTTCCGCTCAGCAAAGTCAGCACGATCCGGCAGGCCATGGATCGTTCGCTTGTAACCACCCGATTAACCAATTGGCTCCTCGCCGGATTTGCTGCGACTGCCTTGCTGTTGGCGTTGACGGGAATCTACGGAGTGATGTCGCTCAACGTCGCGAACCGGAGAAATGAATTCGGAATTCGTCTCGCACTGGGAGCGCAGACGACGAATGTTTTGAGTCTTATTCTCGGCCAGGGGCTGCGACTTGCTGTTGTAGGTGTCGCTTTAGGTTTGCTGGCAGCGATTGTTTTCACCCGACTACTTCAAGGTTTGTTGTTTGGCATCAGCGCGAGTGATCCACTGACGTTTGCGGCGATCGCGGTGTTGCTTGTCGGAGTTGCTTTGCTTGCGTGTTGGATTCCCGCGCGAAGGGCTACGAAAGTCGATCCCCTTGAAGCGCTGAGGTCGGAGTAAGACTTAACCACGGATGAGACGGATATGAAAACGATCTTCACGGATATTCGCTTTGGACTGCGGAGTTTGCTGAACCATCCCGGGTTCACGGCTGTTGCTGTTTTGACACTTGCACTCGGCGTAGGCGCAAACACCGCGCTGTTCAGCGTCGTCGATGCGGTGCTGTTAAAGAAGTTGCCAGTGAAGGATGCGGAGCGGCTGGTACTTTTAAGAGCGAGTTGGAACGGCCAGAAGTTTGGACCAGGCAGTTATGACGGAAGCAACATGTTGGATCGAGCGACGGGCCTCACCGTCGGTACTTCGTTTCCATTGCAAACTCTGACGCGCCTGCGCCAGGAACAGGGAGCGCTTTCTGACATCTTTGCGTTCTCACCGATGGAGGTCAATTTCAACGCGGGTGGCCAGGCAGAGGTCGTCGGCGCCCAGGTGGTCTCCGGCAATTACTACAGTGCGCTCGGTGTGCCGGCACTGATCGGCCGCACGATTACAGACGCGGACGACAACGCGGCCGCGACTCCCGTCGTTGTTCTCAGTCATCGTTTTTGGATGAACCGTTTCAACGGCGATCCTTCCGCGGTGGGCAAGCAGGTCAACATTAATAATGTTGCTTTCACGATTGCCGGTGTTACCCCTCCAGGCTTCTTGGGCACCTCACAAGTAGGAAGCTCGCAAGACGTTTCGTTTCCGCTTGCATGGGAGCCGCAGATCAACGCTGAAAACAGCAACCTCGAGGGCTCGGGCATCTGGTGGTTGCGGTTGATGGGACGACTTAAACCCGGCGCCACGATGGCGCAGGCGGAAGCCAGTCTGGCTGGTCCATTTCAGCAGTCGGTGCTCGAACACCGCGCGCTGCGACGAACCGATTCAGGAACGGCGCTGCGCACGCTTGATCCCAACGATCTACCGAAGCTCGGTGTCGAGTCCGGGAGTCAGGGCGAGATGAATTCCCGTCGCTGGCTCCAGCCGCCGCTACGATTGTTAGCGGGAGTGGTTGGCGTCGTGCTGTTGATCGCGTGTGCGAATGTCGCGAACTTGTTGCTGGTGCGCGCGTCGTCACGACGGAAGGAGATCGCAGTGCGACTTGCTCTGGGCGCGAGCCGCTGGCGATTGATCAGACAGTTGTTGACGGAAAGCGTTTTACTCGCTGCGGTGGGTGGCGCAGTCGGAGTGCTCTTTGCGGTCTGGATCAAAGACGGGCTCCTGCTCGTGACTGAGTGGGGCGGGCGCGAGATGAGTGCGCTTAACCCGAGTCTCGACCTGCGCGTGCTTGGTTTTACGCTCGGTCTCTCATTTCTCACCGGAATCATCTTCGGGATTCTACCCGCGCTGCGCGCGACTAATCTGGATTTGACGCCTGCGCTCAAAGATGCGGGGCGCAGCTCGAGTGGGCTTAGCCGCTCGTGGCTGAGCAAGTCGCTGGTTGTGGTCCAGGTGTCGCTGTCCGTGTTGCTCCTGATCGGCGCGGGGCTGCTTATTCGCACGCTCAGAAATCTGCAACACGTGGACATGGGATTCAACGCAAACAACCTGCTGCTCTTCAAGGTGGAGCCGAGCTTGCTCGGGTACAAGGACGAGAAGCTCGCTGATCTGTACCAGCGATCCTTCAGTCGCCTTGAGGCAGTACCCGGTGTGCAGTCCGTTACTTTTTCACGCAGTCCATTGTTGAGTCAGAGTTCCTGGACCAGCTCGGTCTATCTACCGGGTCAGATCGGAGCGAACGGCCAGCCGCGTGATAGCGACGCGAAGATGCATTCGGTCCGTGAGAACTTTTTCAACACGATGGAGATTCCGCTGCTCCTCGGCCGTGGTCTAACTGAACAGGACGATGAGCGTGCCCCACGCGTTGCCATCGTCAACCAGGCATTTGTGAAGACTCACTTTCCGAATGAAAACCCAATTGGAAAGCGATTCGGATTTGAAGCGGCCAAGCCGGATGAGATTGAAATAGTTGGTGTTGCGCGTGACGCGAAATACACCAGCCAGCGAGCCGCGATCCAGCCCACCGTCTATCAATCATGGCGTCAGGTGCTGCGAAGGATGACTTTTGCAACCTTCGAAGTCCGCACGGCGGGTGATCCCACCGCGGCCATCGCGGGCATCCGACAGGCGATGCGTGAGGTCGATAGCAACCTGCCGCTCAGCAACATTCGCACGCAGGTGCAACAAGCAGACGAAACACTCGCGATGGAGCGGATGTTTGCGAAGCTGCTGACGCTCTTCGGTCTGATCGCGCAACAACTCGCCGCGATCGGGCTCTATGGCGTGATGGCGTATGTGGTTTCGCAGCGTACGCATGAGATCGGAATTCGCATGGCGCTGGGCGCCGATCGACGTAACGTGCTGATGATGGTGGTGCGACAGGGAATGATGCTGACGTTGGTTGGCATCGCGATCGGACTCGTCGCTGCTTACATGTTGACGAAGTATCTCGAGAGTTTGACGAGCATGCTGTTCGGTGTTGAGCCGCGAGACCCGTGGAC
>DASTVU010000322.1:0-5952 GCA_035758935.1 Pyrinomonadaceae bacterium
TGTTCACGTAATGCTCTTGAAAGTGATTGCAATTCCTCGGGGCCAAAGGGCTTCAACAAGTAGTCGTAAGCGCCAAAGGCATTCGCATCGAGTGCGCCCGCAGCCGTGCCGTGCCCGGTCATGAGCACAACCTTTGCTTCCGGCATTTTTTCTTTGAAATGACGAAGAACACTGAAACCGTTGGCACCGCCCAGCACGACATCGCAAAAGACTACGGACCAGAGGGTGTCATCGAAACGCTCGAAGGCGTCTTCAGCCGAAGGCGATTGCGTGACTTTCCAGCCTTCACCTCGCAATACGTCGGACACAAACTCACGTACCTGGTATTCGTCGTCGATAACAAGTGCCTGATAGTTCCCCTCATTTGCGATCATCCTGCATCCTCCACGGCTCACCACAATTGTAATCATCCGTGTTTTATGAATTCGCGCGCCGCTGCATTACAGGTAATGTGTTCCAACACCTGGCGAGCGGCGGGAATTACCAACTCGTGGAGGAAGCTGGCCCTGCAATTCTTCCTTTGATAGCCGAACATTTACGGTGAAAAGCCCAGCGTTTGTAGAAGAGGGACGACGACCTCGCCCTGGCCGTCGTCCCTCCTTCCACGCGCGAGGATTTCACCCCGTTTACAACGCGCGCGTCTCGGAACATTCAATTCACAGCCGCCCGTGTCTGAAAAACACGCCCTCTAGCAGGTCGTCCGGTGGGAGCCAACCCTGACTGATACATGTAGACATCGGGAACAATAATGTTAGTGGCCGTGGATTGGCCCACTACCTTTCTTGAGAGAAGAATAGCCGGCTCTCCTGAAGCGAGAGGTGCTTTGAACGGCAATTGAATGCTCCATCGAGCCCGAAGACTATGTATCAAACCGTCACGTCGATAGGCTAAGCGGTATCGGAAACCTGCGCAATTGGGGAGTTTCCTGACGTAACCTCAGTGAATTCCCGATTGAATTCTGGAGTTTCCAGGTGGGCGGCTTTCACCCCAGTTCACTCGACTTCTATCAGACCAACGATGATTGCGTAACGAACAAGGCCGGCGACGTCGTGAATGCCAAGACGCTCCATCAACTGCGCGCGGTGGGTTTCTACGGTTTTGACGCTGATTTCGAGAAGTTGTGCGATTTGTTTAGTGGTCTTACCTTCGGCGATGAGCCGAAGCACCTCACGTTGGCGCGGACTCAGTGTCGCCAGCAAATCTCGCTTCGTCGCACCCTTGCCATACTCGAGCAGAGTCTTCCGTGAGGTCTCCGGCGAGATGTAAACCTCACCACGAACTACCGTCTGAATGGCCTGTTCGAGTTCAGTGCTGGCTGCACTCTTCGGCAGGAATCCGGCTGCTCCTTCGCGTAGAGCACGGATCGCGTATTCACCTGCCTCGTGCACCGTCAACACGATGATCCGTATTTCCGGGTACTTCTTAGTGACCTGCTCTAAGACTTCAAACCCGCCTCCGTCAGGCATCGTGATATCGAGGAGCATGAGATCGGGTCTGTGCTCGCGAACGAGTTCCAGCGCCTCGCTTCCCTTGCCGGCTTCGCCGACGACTACCATTCCTTCAATTTTTTCGACAAGTGCCCGAATACCAGCACGTACCAGTGCATGGTCGTCGGCGATTAGCACACGAATCGGCTTCATGAGGTTGTCTGCCTATTTGTACTCAGTCGGGTGCCTGCCGGGCAAACGTGAGTTTGAGAATTAAACAAAATAAAACCCTCCCACCGGTTTTAGGGTGCATCATTGCAGGAATTCCCCCGATTCAACAATCAGGAATAACCTGAGCCACTGATGAACACGGATCAAATCACGGATAAAGTACCAAGAGCACTAGATCCGTGAATCGATCCGTGTTATCGGTGGCTAGACTAACGGTGGCAACACGAACTGCCCGAGGTGGGGACCAGAGTAGTTTTGTGCGGTGCGGAGGGCTAGTTCCAAGGCCAGGCGGGTCGTCTCCGGCGTGATCACCGCATCGACGAAGCCACGCGCTGCTGCGTACTTCGCATCGAGTTCCATATCGTAAGTCTCACGCACTTTGTCCATCTCCTCGGTCAATTCCGCGTCGGGAGACTCGCCGTTTTTCTTTAACTTCTCCAGTTGACTGCCAAATACTGCCTGTACAGCCGAATCGCCTTCCATCACCCCCATACGACCGGTGGGCCAACTGTAAATAAAGTCAGGATCAAAACCCTGACCCGCCATCGCGTAGTATCCTGCACCCGATGCGTGATTGACGGTGAGAACGATCTTGGGGACAGTTGCAGTCGCCATCGCTTCTACAAACTTCGCGCCGGCGCGAATAATCCCCGAGTGCTCTGCGTCAGGCCCAACCATGAATCCCGAAACGTCCTGCACAAACAGCAGCGGAGTTTGATGTCGAGTGCAGGTTTCAATAAAGTAAGCGACCTTCTCTGCCGATTCAGTGTAGATGATGCCGCCAAAGCGCGGAGGCTTGCCGCCCGGCATGCGCACCATCCCGCGATGATTGGCAATCACTCCAACCTGGATGCCGCAAATACGCGCGTGACCCGTGATCATCTCTTTGGCATAGTCAGCCTGAAACTCGTCGAGATGACCATCATCGATAAAACACTCGAGTAACTTTCGTACGTCGTATGGCTGTCGATGATCTTCAGGAATGATTTCGTAGAGTTCTTCCGCGGGTCGCAACGGTTCGCCACCAGTTTCGACTGATAACGCGTTCGCCGGCTTTGGCAACTCCGACACAAACTCCCGGATCTTCTCGATGCACGTTTGATCGTCGGGCACGCGGTAGTGGGCCACGCCGGAGAGTTCGTTGTGAGTGCGAGCGCCACCAAGAGTTTCATTATCGATGGTTTGTCCGGTTGCACCTTTGACTAGATTAGCGCCGCCGAGTCCCATGAACGACGTGCCTTCGACCATGATGATGATGTCAGAAAGCGCCGGCAGGTATGCGCCGCCAGCGATGCATGGCCCCATGACCGCCGAGATCTGCGGCACTTTCAAAAAACGACGCATGATTGAGTTGTAATAAAAGATTCGTGAGGCGCCGTATTGACCGGGGAAAACTCCGCCCTGATATGGCAAGTTAACACCGGCGGAATCGACCAGATAGATAATCGGCACGCGCGAGCGCATCGCGATTTCCTGCGCGCGCAGGATCTTCTTGATCGTTTCGGGCCACCATGAACCTGCTTTTACAGTCGCATCGTTGGCAACGACAACGACTTCTCTGCCCTCAACACGCCCAACAACAGTGACAACGCCGGCAGCCGGAGCACCTCCCTCATATTGATCGAACGCCACTAGCAACCCGATTTCCTGTGAATAGTAACCTTTATCGAGAAGTAGTTCGATACGTTCTCGCGCCGTCAGCTTGCCTTGCTGGTGTTGGCGATCGATCTTATCAGGACCACCACCCCGTCGAAGTTTGGCTTCGAGTTGCAGCAGTTGTTCAGATAATTCGCGCAGGCGCGTTGATTGTTTTGTTGCCGAACCGTTCGGAGATTTTTTCATGTGGTCTGAAACTATTAGTCTTTTCTCTGTGCAACAGAGTCTACCGTTGTTGCCAGATTGTACGAAGCAATACTTCGGAATCAGTCGAAGCAGGCACACCTTCGACAATCGCAACGCGAGAACCACGGAGTTCGAGCGCTATCCCACCGCTTCCAGTTTGCCATTCCATCCGATCGTCAGCGGCTTTCGTTTCTTTCGCGTCACGATATCGTTTTGAAGTCCGCTTCGCGTAAGCATCAAAAAACTCGCGTGCGTCAGCGGGTGTGTCCCACGCAGTTAGCTGCGCGATGAAGAACTCGTCCGGTTTGCCGGTTTCATAAAGTGCAAAGCGATCGCCTCCCCAACCCGCAGAGGCTTGCTTCGATTCAGACCGGTTGTTCAAGAACTCGTCAAGGATCAGGTAACAACCCCATTCACCATTGACGTCATAGTCAATACGTTTCCAGGTTGGGCCAAGAATAGTCTTGAAATCCGGCAGCGCAAGTTTCTGTGGAGCCTCGTACGTGAAATATTTATCAGCATGCAGAATCTGTTCACTTGATTGCGGCAGTTTTTTAAAAGCCTGCGAGACCATCTCCCAGCCGCCGCGTTTGTAAAGCTGCGTGGCCCATGCCGACCCTTCCTCATACGGAAACAGCAACGACTCGCGCAACGCGCGTGGTGCTTGCCTGAACTGTTCCGACGCTATTTCCTGTCCGCCCAGGCTACGAATGAATGCCAATGCCACGAGGGGATTCTTTGACATGTAGATTGTCATTGCGAGTGTCGCATCACCTTCGATGAGAGCATGCGCTGCGAGCTCGGCGTCAGAATCTCCCTTGGGCCATTTTTCAAAACGCTTGAGATTGAAGTGTTGATCCTGTAGCGCGTGCGTCAACTCATGGGCCATGACGGGCTTTTGGCCGTCAAGCTCGATCCAATCAGCGAGGTAAAACTGTTGCGCCTTGGGATCGTAATAACCTGCGACCTGTTCTGTGAGTAGTTTTACTAAAAACGTACGATACGCAAAATCTTTGGGCGCAAGGCCAAACGCACGGAGCAGGACCTCCGCCGCATGCATCTCAGCAGGTGTCGTATCGGAATCGAGGTTCTTGATAATCATCCGCTCGATATCGGCCCGTGACTGGGCGCCACTCTTGACTGTCTTCAATATCGAGAGCTCTCGCAATTCGCTCGTTTCTTTGAGCATCGAGGCGGTTGTCGAGACAATCGCCGCATTTTGGGCGTTGGCGGTAGCAGCAGTCTGTGCCTGACTGCGTGGCAGAAAGCTGCCAGTGCCGAATGATAACAGGGTCAGTAGGGCCAGCCCGGCGCTAATTTGCTTTGACATATTGGTATATTCACTCTTATAGTCCGCTAAACGTTTACAGCTAAACAAGGATCAGGATTAATTCCTTCTCTCGCTTATGAGTTCGGAAGGCTTTGCTCAGATGACAAGCCCTGCCCCTGAAGATGTATTCGGCGTTTGGCACGAAACCTTGCTTCGTGTGCGTTACGCCGAAACGGACAAGATGGGCATCGTTTATTATGCCAACTATTTGGTCTGGTTCGAAATCGGCAGGACTGATTATTGTCGCGCACGTGGTTTTTCTTACCGCGATATGGAAGAAAGCGAAGACGCGTTTTTAGTTGTAGCCGAGGCGTATTGTCGTTACAAGGCCCCTGCTTATTACGACGATGAACTAATAGTTCGTACGCACATTACAGAATTGCGTAAACGCTCGCTTCGTTTTGGATACGAAATCGTACGTGCCTCTAATGGCCAGGTTGTCGCCGAAGGTGAGACGGGTCACGTGATCACTGATTCGCGCGGCAAAGTTCGATCCTTCCCGGAAGGATATGCGCAACGACTATTGGCTCCGCCTTTGATCAAATCTCAACCAGGTCCAGCCGTACCTAAAGAGACCGCACCTGAATAACCCAACAAAAATCCAATAAGTCGTACAGCTTTTTATTCAAGCTAAATTCTTCACTGTCACAACTTCTCGCTTCACGGTGTTTCAGATTCAGAGCCCCAGATCTTTTGTAACTTTTTTCAAGTTCAGTCGTTTTAAGATCAAATGATGAGAGCCTCGTTGCTACTTGCGATAGCAACGAGGCTCTGGATGACAACACAAGTTCGATTGCCTCGCGGCGCTCAAGTTGCATCGTCGACGCCCGCATCTTAGCGCACCTGGTGGACGAGCTTCAACCCAAGGGGAGGTCCTACCATGCGCCGCTATGCGATCTTGTTCGCTCTCGTCTCACTGTTGCTTCCGACAACCGTGTTCTCCCAGACACGCACTCCCGAAGCCGCCGTAGATCACTACAAAAAGGCCTTAAAGAAATCCGGGAATGGCGACTTCGATGGCGCAATCGAAGATTACACACGCGCTATCAGATTGAGTTCACATTTCGAGACGAGTAAGACGCCTGATCGTTTCGGAAATTCATTCACAGATCCCAACTCTAT
>DASTVU010000323.1:0-18911 GCA_035758935.1 Pyrinomonadaceae bacterium
TGGCTGCGATGTAGTAGAGACGAATTCGTTTAACGGCACACCGGTCGACTTTGCCGAATATGACATCGGCGATAAGGCGTACGAAATGAACGTGCTGGCTGCGCAGCTTGCCAAACGCGTGGCCTCAGATTACTCCACAAAAGACAAACCACGCTGGGTTGCCGGCTCGATGGGACCAGGCCGCAAACTGCCAACCCTTGGCCACATCTCTTTCATCGATCTTCGCGACGCTTATTCTGTACAGGTGCGAGGACTGCTCGATGGTGGCGTGGACTTGCTGATCGTCGAGACTTGCCAGGATCTGCTGCAAACAAAAGCCGCACTCGCCGCAATCTTTGCGCACTTTAAAGAGACGCGGCGTCGAGTGCCTGTAATAGCTCAAGTCACGATCGAAGTGTTCGGCACCATGCTTAATGGCACCGAGATCTCCGCAGCGCTGACTGCACTCGCGCCGTTTCCAATCGACGTGGTCGGCATGAATTGCGGTACTGGTCCAAAGCACATGACCGAGAGCATTCGCTACATTTGCGACAACTCACCGCTCCCGGTTTCAGTTCTTCCAAACGCAGGTTTGCCCTCAGTGGTTGAAGGCAAGATGCACTACGACGAGACGCCGGAAAGTTTCACGGCGCAAGTGGTCCACTTTGCTAATGACTTTGGCGCCAACATCGTCGGTGGCTGCTGCGGGACAACTCCGGCTCACTTGCGTCTCGTCGTCGAAGCGATGCAGCGCATCACTCCGAAACAGCGTCACGCTACAACATTACCCGCAGCGTCTTCGATCTATTTTCAGCAGCCGTATGTTCAGGATGCATCGTTTTTGATCGTCGGCGAGCGCGTCAATGCGAGCGGCTCGAAGAAAATGCGCGATCTGCTGAACGCGGAAGACTGGGATGGTCTGGTCGCGCTCGGCAAGGACCAGGAGCGCGAGGGTGCGCACATTCTCGACGTGAACGTTGATTTTGTGGGCCGCGATGGTGAACGCGACATGCACGAGCTTGCTTCTCGGCTCGTCACCAACGTCAAGCTCCCGCTGATGTTCGACTCCACTGAGTGGCAGAAGATGGAAGCCGGACTTCAGCATGCCGGTGGCAAATCGATTCTCAATTCGACGAACTATGAAGACGGTGTGCCGCGCTTCGAGAAGGTGATCGATCTGGCAAAGACGTACGGCGCCAGTGTTGTCATTGGAACGATCGATGAAGACGGAATGGCGCGTACGGCTGACGGCAAAGTCAAAATTGCAGCGCGAGCTTACGAGCAGGCGACGAAGGAACTTGGTCTACCTGCCTCCGACATCTTCTTCGACCCACTCGCGTTGCCCATCTCGACCGGCATTGAAGAAGATCGTCGCAATGCGCTTGAAACTATCAACGCAATCAGGCGAATCAAGACGGAGCTTCCCGGTGCGTTCACTATCCTGGGCGTATCAAACGTCTCTTTCGGACTCAATCCCGCCTCGCGAGTAGTTCTGAATTCCGTTTTTCTGCACGACGCAGTTGAAGCCGGTCTCGATTCCGCGATCGTTAATGCGAGCAAGATCGAACCACTGAACCGAATCGGAGAAAAGGAACTGAAAGTCGCGCGCGAGCTGATCTACGACGAACGCAAATTTGAAGGCGACGTTTGTGTTTACGATCCGCTCACCGAATTCACAAAGCTGTTCGAAGGCGTGAAGTCGAAGACGACGAAGAAAGCTTCCAAGGGTGAGACGGTCGAGGAGCGTCTGAAGAATCACATCATCGACGGTGAAAAGATCGGGCTTGAAGAAGAGTTAAAATCAGGCCTAGAGAAATATTCTGCTCTTGATATCATCAACACCATTCTGCTCGACGGTATGAAAGTCGTCGGCGATCTCTTCGGCAGTGGGCAGATGCAACTGCCTTTCGTCTTGCAGTCTGCCGAAGCTATGAAGTCTGCCGTTCGATTCCTCGAGCCGTTCATGGAGAAGAAGGGTGGCGCGACAGCCAAGGGCACGATGGTGCTGGCGACCGTCAAGGGCGACGTTCACGACATCGGAAAAAACCTCGTCGACATCATCCTGACGAACAACGGTTACAAGGTCCTGAATCTGGGCATCAAACAGCCAATCGAAGCCATTCTTCAGGCGTATGACGAACACGGCGCGGACGCGATTGGAATGAGCGGACTGCTCGTGAAGTCAACGCTGATAATGCGAGAGAACCTTGAGTTGATGAATGAGCGCGGGATTAAGGTTCCGGTCGTGCTTGGTGGCGCTGCGCTGACGCGTCGTTATGTTGAGGACGATCTGAAGTCACTCTATCAGGGTCAACTTTACTACGCGCGTGACGCCTTTGCCGGACTACACACGATGGACCAGTTGGTTGGAGAAACCAACGGCGGAGAAAAGGCGCAGGAAACCGGCGTTGGATTGAGTGTCGATGCGGCGGACGACGTTGAAGATCTGATCGGTGAAGAACAGAAACTAGGCATTCGCAAAGCCGCGAAGCCACGCAAGATTGCCGGAAATACGACGCATACCACGCGTTCCGCAGTGAGTCCCGATGTGCCGATTCCAACGGCGCCGTTCTTCGGCTCGCGTGTCGTCGAAGACATCTCGCTCGACGATGTGTTTGCGTTCGTAAACGAGACTGCGCTGTTCAAGGGTCAGTGGCAATTCAAGCAGGGCCGGATGCCGCTTGAAGAGTATCAGGTGCTGGTGCGCGAGAAAGTGCGACCAGTTTACGAAGAGCTGAAAGAACGATCGAAACGTGAAGAGCTGCTGGTGCCAAAAGTCGTCTATGGTTATTACCAGTGCCAGTCAGAGGGAAACGATTTGATCGTTTACGATCAGGATAGTGAAGTGCGCTTCACGTTTCCGCGGCAGCCAGCGGGAAAACATCTGTGCCTCGCTGATTTCTTCGCTTCACGAGACTCTGGAAAGAAAGACGTCGTCGCATTTCACCTCGTCACCGTTGGACGACGAGCGAGTGAGTATTCGCATGAGTTGTTCAAAGCAGATAATTACACGGACTATCTCTACTTTCACGGTTTGAGTGTCGAGAGTGCCGAAGCGCTGGCCGAATTGTGGCACAGGCGCATTCGTGAAGAACTGGGAATTGCAGGTGCGGATTCGCCGGATCTGACGCGACTCTTCAAGCAAGAGTATCAAGGCTCGCGTTACAGTTTTGGTTATCCCGCGTGTCCGCGACTCGAAGATCAGGAAAAGCTTTTCACCCTCTTGAATCCTTCACGCATCGACGTCAATCTCACCGAGGAGTTTCAATTAGAGCCAGAGCAGTCGACTTCGGCTATTATTGTCCACCATCCGGAGGCTAAATACTTCTCGATTGAATGATCTCGAAGTCCTAACACCATTCGAACGTTTCGCTTTCCGCTTCGTCAGACGCATGAATCAGGGCGCCTGGAAGCGATTCTGGACGTGGTGTCAAAGCATGCTTGGCGCCGGCTGGATCCATCTTTCCACTTACAACATCATGAACGTTTACGGTCTCGAGCACGTCGAGGCCGCTTCGCACGATCGACCGTTGCTGCTGGTTGCGAATCATCGTTCGTTCTTCGACATGTACGCGGTGTCGACGGTGCTCTTTTACAGGACTCGTTGGCCCAAACGACTTTTCTTTCCCGTACGAGGTAGATTCTTCTACCAGTCACCGCTCGGACTGTTCGTAAACCTGATCATGGGCTGGTGGTCCATGTACCCGCCCTTCTTCGCCACTGGCGATCATCCGATCCCCGAGAAGCGTGCTTTCGACAAGTTTTCGTTTGAAGTTCTTGTAGATTTGGCGCGTTCGGGTGCGGGGAACGTGATCGGGTTTCATCCGGAAGGAACGCGCAATAAAAATGACGATCCTTATTCGTTCCTGCGAGCGCAACCGGGTGTTGGAAAGTTGATCATGGAGGCAAAGCCACAGGTTATTCCGGTGTTCATTGCCGGATTATGTAATAGTTTGCCGAAGCAGGTGGCGCGTAATTGGAATCGCGAGGATGTGATCAGGATCCACTTCGGGCCCTTGGTGGACTTGAGTGAACATCTCGTGAAACCGGATCGACTGCGGACCCACAAAGAGATCGCCGATGCGGTGATGGGAAAGATCGCGGAACTCGGAGAACAAGACAAAGCCATCCACAGATTACGCAGATTAACAGAAGAATCTGTGCAATCTGTGGATAAAAAAGTATGTCAGTAGTGATAGTTAATCCATCATCGGCCGGTGGGAGCACGGGTGAAGTGTGGCCGCAGATCGCGAGTGATTTGCGTTCGCATTTCGGCTCGTTTCGGGCGGTGTTCACAAAACATCGCGGGGATGCTGCAGCGCTCGCGAGTGAGGCGGCGCGAAAAGGTGAGAAGCTGATCATTGCGTGCGGTGGTGATGGAACCATATCGGAAGTGGCAAACGGAATCCTGTCGTCCGGTAAAGACGCTGAACTCGGAATCCTGCCGAGCGGCACAGGCGGTGATTTCAGAAGAACGCTGGAGATTCCTTCACGCAGTCGTGATGCGGCAAGGATTCTTCGCACCGGGCGTTCCGTGCGCATCGACGTGGGGCGAGTGTCATATAGCGACCACAACGGACACGACGCGACACGATATTTCGTGGGAGTCGCTTCCTGCGGCATGAGCACCAAAGTCATCGAGCGAGTCAAAACTGACGAAGTCTCGTTTGTGAGCGCGCTGCTGAAGACCGCAATGCGCAACGCACCGGTGCGTCTACTGGTTCAGCTCGACGACTCACACGAACGACATCTCGTTGTCTCGAATCTATGCATCGCGAATGCTCGTTACTTTGGCGGCGGCATGAAGATCGCGCCGGATGCGAAACTCACAGATGGCAAGCTCGACATCATCAGTATCGGTGATCTAAGCGCCATGAAGATATTCACCAGTGCCCCACGCGTCTACACTGGCTCACACCTCTCGATGCCCGAAGTGAGTCACGCGCTGGCGCGCAAGATCACTGTGCGCGCATCGGATCGAAGTACAGAAGTCCCTCTGGAAGTCGATGGAGAACTTCCTGGAAAGCTTCCGGCAACATTCCAGATCATTCCCGACGCCCTTCGCGTCCGCGTCAACTTATCTGTGTAATCTGTGGCTGAAATATTCTATGATGACATTAGCTCATGGACGACCGAAGATCTAAACCCCGACTAAGCGTTCATCTAGATGCGGTTTGGGATGGCGGCGAGGAAAGACACTCAGCGCGCATCACAGACCTCTCCGAGGGCGGCTGTTACCTTGATACCGTGGGCGAGGTATTGGCCGGCGAGATCGTTGCATTTCGTGTGCTGCTTCCGGACGGCGATTGGCTTTACCTCGAAGGTGAAGTTCGGCATCATCGCCACGGAATGGGTTTTGGTGTTCAGTTTGTCGACTTAAACGAAGAACAAAGGGAGAATCTTTTGCGTCTGTTACAAATTGCGAGGGAAGCAGGTCCTGAAGCTCCGGCGATTTGTGCAGACCTGGTTGAGGATTGATACGCTTCTGAAGTCTGACCTTCTGTGGTCCACGAACAGGAGCTCCCCCCAGAGGTCCTCACATGTAGGCCCGCCAGCGAGGTGCCCGACAAAACCGACGACCAATGGCGATCAAAGGCACTTTGAAAACAATGAGTCTGGTTGACCTGCTCCAGTTTCTGGCAACAGGCAGGAAATCAGGCACTCTCAAATTCGATCACGGCAAAATCACCAAACAGATTTACTTCAAAAACGGAATGATCGTTGGCTCGAAGTCTAACGATCCCCGCGAATACCTCGGCCAGGTTTTGCTTCATTACGGCAAAGTCGATGAAGTGCAGTTGAAAATTGCGCGGGAACTGCAGCGAACCTCCGGCGCGAAACTTGGCGAAGTTCTTGTCGAGCAGGGATTCTTAAGTGAGGAAGATGTTCTCAGTACCCTGAAGACGAGGACTCTTGACGCTATCTACGATCTCTTCGTTTGGACTGACGGTGACTTTGAGTTTTATGACGACGATCCTTTGCCGGAAGACTTGCTGTTGATTGAGGTCGAACCCACGACAGTCATCATGGAAGGGATTTATCGTATCGACGAGTTTGCTCGCTACCGCACGTTGGTCCCGTCGGACAGAAGCGTGCTTGAACTCAATGCCGGATGGACGTCTTCGCTTAAGCTTGGCAAGGAGTTTCGACAGGTTCTGTACTTTGTCGAAAAGCGAATGTCGGTGGCAGAGGTCTGTTATCACATGCACGCGTCGTCGTTTCATGTTTACGGTCAACTCTACACGTTGATCAGTGAAGGCATTGCTCGCGTAACCGGAGAGTTGCCAGAAGACAGTCCAGCACTTGTTACTGAAGTCGAGGACCTGCCGGAGAGTGTGACCGAGATGGTTTGGTCTGCCGAACGAAAGCTCGACGACGATCCGGACGCGGCTCTGGAGATCATTCAGAAGGCATTGCAACAGCAACCTAACAATCCTGAGGCGCAGGCGTTGTTGCCGGTTGCGGAAGAGAAGTTCATCAAGCGTGTCTATGAAACAGGTGGGATCTCGCCAAAGTCAGTGCCACATTTGCGCGCAGTTGATTTGACGGCTGAGCAGATCGATCCGCAGGAAGGGTTTGTGCTTTCGCGTATCAATGGTTCGTGGGACATACAGTCGATTCTCTCGATCTGTCCGTTTCGTGAAGCGGATTGCTTGCGGATGATTAAGAAGCTAATGGAGCGCGGAATCGTTGAGATTAAATAAAGGCGCAAAGGCCAGCTCCGGTGCCGGGTGATCTTTGAGTTTTTGCGTCTTTGCGTGAGAACTGGTCTTGATCACGAAAAATCTTCGTGACACTGGATGCGCGAGGTTGCGCCAGCGCGAGAGGGCACGCTCCTTCACCACATCGAAGCCTGCGAGACTAAAGGTCCTGCGCCAATCCTGTTCTCGTTGAAACGTACATGGTCCAGTGCGGCTGCGCCACTGTCGATCATGCGTCCAGCAGACCGCGCGGTCCCACCAAATCGCGGGTATGTCTTCGTAAATGATCGCCAGGCCGCCGTCTCTTAAGACACGAGTGACCTCATTCAACACCAGTACCGGGTCCTGTGCGTGGTGCAACACGTAACAAAGCAACACGGCGTCGAAGCTGTCGTCCCTGACGGGAAAATGACGTCCATCGTACGGAAGATAATTGATTCGCGCGTCTGCGGTGTTTGTGCCGACATCCAGCCCAACCACAGTCTTGCCGAGCATGCTCTGGAGATGATGCGCGATAAATCCGTTGCCACAACCGACGTCGAGCACGTCCGCGCGTGGTGGAAGCACGCTCGCCACTTCCAGCGCCATGTCATATGCTCGACCAACCTTGCGTCGTCGTCTCGCACGCTTGAAACGTCGTTTGATTGTTGAGGCTAGACTCGTCACTGCGTGCGCACAGTGCAAGCCCGGTGCCGTCACGAAACCCTTGTAAAATGGACCTGATTCGAGGGTGCAGCAAATATGTGTCGCCGACAATTTCTGACAACTGATATCCGTGCTCATCCGTGTAAATCTGTGGCAAAATCCATTACATGACCAAACTTCTTATGACTGCTCTGTTACTGACGCAAACTCTTCCCGCAGGATATTGGCCGCTCGAAAAGAGCCAGCCGATAATCGACAAAACGCAAACGATTCGTTTATCGGGTGACCTTTCTAAATTATCGGAGGGCGAACGAAAGGCTGTGGCGAAGTTGATCGAAGTCGGACAGATCTTTCAGAAGCTTTATGAGGAACAGCGACATCCTGAAGCACTCACGTCTTATCGTGCCCTCGAACAACTCGACAAACGAACCGGTTCGACGCCGGCAACGCAAAACCTCTTGATGCTCTACCGTCTGTCTCAGGGACCCATCGCCACGACACTCGAGAACAAGCGTGAGGCTTTTCTGCCAGTCGATCCAACCAAACCTGGGAAGAATGTTTATCCATGGGGCATAACCAAGGAAGAGACTGAACGGGCAATTGCATCGCCCGGCGGTCAGGCGAACAAACGCGACAAAGTGCTCGATCTGCGCAGCGTAGTTCGCCTCGTGAATGTAAAGAATCTACAAAGCGACATTGCGACACTAAACAAATATCCCGCGTTAGAGACTCTGCACCCCGGTTTGCTTGCAGAACTGCTGCGACTGTCCGCCGATCCACAACGGATCACGACGCCACCCAATCAACAAGCTACAGACGTTTATGCTGTGCCTTACGCAGTTGCATATGCGGATGAGCTGATGAAAGCCTACAAGCTTTTGAACGAAGCAGCCGATGCGGTTGAAAAAGACGACGAAGAGTTTGCGCGATATTTGCGCAATCGTGCGCGTGACCTGCTCTCAAACGATTACGAATCGGGTGACGCGAGCTGGGTTACGGGACGCTTCAAGAATCTCAACGCACAGATTGGTTCCTACGAAACTTACGACGACGAGTTGTATGGTGTGAAGACTTTCTTCTCCTTCTGTCTGTTGCAGACCCGGCCACAGGAAACGACGGCGCTGCGCGAGGCGATGAAGGGCCTACAGGCGCTCGAAGATTCGCTTCCTTACAAGAACCACAAAAAAGTGCGTGAAGATATTCCCGTTGGCGTCTACGACGTCGTCGCAGATTTCGGACAATCGCGCGGCGGCAATACCGCGACGATTCTGCCGAATGAGAGCTACGTGGCCCGTCGTTATGGCCGGACGATTCTGTTGCGCACCAACATCATGCGCGACCAAAACATTTTTGAGGGAGTCTCGAAAACACTGGCCGCCGCGCTTGGCGAACAACAGGCAAGGGAACTCACGCCTGACGGAAACTTCTATCGTACGTTGTGGCATGAAGTGGGCCACTACCTCGGCGTGGACCGAACCAAAGACGGGCGCGAACTCGATGACGCGTTGCAGGACAATGCCAATGCGATGGAAGAGATGAAGGCCGACCTCGTCTCGTTATTTGTTGCCGAAGCTCTTCACAAGCGGGGCTACTACACCGATGCGCAGTTGCGTAGCGTTTATGCGGGCGGAATCTTGCGCGTGCTGCAAAACAATCGTCCACGACGCGACCAGCCATACAACACGATGCAGCTAATGCAGTGGAACTTCTATCTCGAAAATGGATTACTCACGTTCGACCCGGGCACCAAAACTCTAAAGGTCCACTATGAAAAGTATCACGACGTTGTCGGCAAGATGCTCGAGAAGACGCTCTCTGTGCAGTTCGAAGGCGATAAGGCGGCATCGGATCGGTATATCGATGAGTACACGAAGTGGGATGAGAACCTTCACGGCGTGATCGCCGCGAATATCCGCGCGCAGCAACGCTATCGCTTCCGTATCTTCAAATACGCCGCGCTTGGAGAGTAATCAACCTATCTCACCGGGCCCGAGATCGATTGCTGTGCGATGTCTAGATAGGCCTTGAGTCTGACCTCCGGCAGCGTAAGTCGATCTGCGTCTGCTTTTGCGCGTTCGAAATTTGTCACCGCCAGAGTACCAAGCACTTGCGACATTCTCGTCACCGCCGTAGCCAGGACGCTGCCGTTTTGCAGATTGAGTTCTTCGTCGTCAAAGTTGTCAACCCCAAACCCTTCCATCGTCCGCGCGGCCGCGCAGATCTCGTTGATCTGATCGATCAAGGGATCCACTACGTCAAAGGAGCGCTTTGAATCATAACGAGAGAACGCACGCGCGATCTCGAATAACGCATTCAGGTGTTCCTGATCCTGTGCCTGCAAAGAGGGCCCCAGCAATGCTCTCGCCTGTTCGATAAAGTTGATCGCATTTGCCCGTTTCTGTCCCGGTCCAATCTGGTTGGCGATCTGGCCCACCAGAGAAGCACGCTCTCTCGGTGTACGAAATGCGCTGATGAGTCTTAGCGCTTCGTCAACCTTACCCTTTGTCATCGCGCGATAAATCTCTTGCTGGTCTATGTTCGCAAGTGCGTTGCGTTGCTGGTAGGGATTTGGGATGAGCTTGATGAGTTGTCGAGCACGTCCGATGTCGCCATTGGAGGCTTCACGGTTTGCAAGCTGGAGATAGAGTTGTTCTCGCTGTTCCGCTGGGGCTTTTTCGATGTTTTCGAGTGCGGTGTCGACGGGGCTGTTGGCAATTGAATATTGTAACTGGTAAGGACCCGAACCTCGCTGGCTCGATAGTTCCTTCAACTTCTTTTCTACTGCTACCGTGGCGCCTGGTGACACGTTATCCAATTCCGAACCGAGTTGTTGCAGTCCACTCAACAAGGTCCAGGCTGCATCGCGTGCTGGAGTGTAGACCTGCGGCGATGGTAGAGAGAAAGACAACGCTTCGCTCAGTGCTTTTTGAATCAACTCGCGAGATTGCGTATCTGATAACAAAGTCGCTGGCTTCGACGGAGCGTAGTTGGATTGAGTGTTTCCCAACGATCGTCCAGGTCTTTCGGCGGTGCGAAGCAGGCCGATAGCAAGGTTTGCGGCTTCAACGTTTTTAAGCAGCTTCTCCTCTAGAACTTTACCGGCGATTTCGTTTGCGAGTTCGGCAGCTAACTCGGGATTCTGTCGTCTCAGGATGCGAAGCGTGTTCAGCACATTAGAGTTGAGTTTTGTCTTTAGATTCTTACGCGCGATCTGCAGAGCCCGCTGCGGGTCCTTTTGCATGATCTGATTGGCGATGGACAGTTCCATCATGCTTTCCTGCGACGCCTGTTCACGTTGATTGCTGTAAGGATTTGGCGGCGGAACAGTCGCGTAAAGGAAACTGAGAGCCGCCTCGGGATCGCGTAGCGCGAGCACGCGCGTCATCTCGAAACGCAACTGTGAGATCCATCCATACTGCTGCGAATAATCCGGATTGCTCGCGTCAATTGAAGTGATAAGTTCCTTCGCTCCGTTAGCCGCATCAGTCAAAAACTTGGCAGCCCGCTTTTGCTCCGGTTCCCAAAGGAGTTGGGAGGCGAGGATTTGAGCATTGATACGCGTAAACGGCGACTGGATTTGTGCAATTGTCTCTTCCAGATCTAAAAGCAATGCGACGCCCTTTGCTTTGACGATCTGCAGATTCTGGCTGGCTTTGATCTCCTGCTCGGTAGCCTGACGCAGTTCAAGGATTTTGATCTGGTAGCGACCAGCAGTCGTATTAGCAGGATCGAGTGGGTTAACAGTGATACGGTAAATACCCGCTGTCGTGGCAACAAAGGAAACATGCTCGGGACCATCGTTGCCATTGGGCGAATCGAATTCTCCGAGAGCTCTTCCTTCAGGTGAGAAGGTTTTGACGACTACGTCGATACCTTGCTGTTCGACAACAAATTGAATCCAGGCGTTCTCTTCAAGCGTGACAGTGAACTCGTGCGTCTGATTCGGCCCCAGTGTCCGATCAATTGGCGCATTTGGCTGGAGTGGCGTCGAATTCTGACCGTTTGCTGTCGACGAGGCACAAATAAGGATGGGGAGAAGAAGCAGCGCACGAAGTCTACCCATGGGAGTATCTCCTGATTGTCGGAAGCTAAGAGCTTGTGCTAAGACGCCTCAAAGGCGCAGAGAGTTCCCCGAATGTATCCACAGATTACACAGATTTATGTGAATCTGCGTAATCTGTGGATTACTTGCCAAACGCATTGCTGCCTAGGAAATTCTCTCTGACGTAGGCGACGGTGTCCTGGAGGGTTTCGCCGGGATCGCGCGGCTTGAAGCTCAGTTCGCGAGTGGCTTTCGAGCAGTTCAGATACCAGAAATACTGGGCCATTTCGATCGCGCCCGGCTCGACCGGTGACGCCATGTCCCACTGTTTGAAAAGTGAATCCAGCAGACTCGCACCCGTAATCGCGAGTCGTGACGGGAGAGCCAGCCACGGCGCTGAGATCTTTGTGAGACGCTCGAGCCGGCCAAAGAATTTCGAGAACGTCCAGTTTGCGGAACCCAATAAATAGCGCTCGCCGTGCCGTCCCTTCTTCATCGCAACTCGAAATGTGTGAGCAGCATCGCGCGCATCGACAAAACTCACTCCGCCTGTCGGCACCGCACCGATCTTGCGCGCCATGAAGTCGAGAATGAGTTTAGTTGAACTGAGACGATCGTCGCCGGGCCCAAGCAGCAGACTTGGATTCATGATCACCAGCCGCAGCCCTTTGCCGTGGAAGCGTTCGAGCGCCGCCATCTCCTGGTAAGCTTTGCTCGCGTAATACGGCCAGCGCGAGATGATGTCGAGCGGAACTGGATACGTTTCGTCCGGAATAACGTCGCCGTCTTTCGTGACGGCGATCGTGCCGCTCGTGGACGCAAGCACGATTGTTTTGACGCCCGCGGCTTTGGCGGCATCGCACAACAGACGCGTACCTTCGACGTGAACGTCGTACATCTCACGCGCGTCTTCGCGTTCGCGTGAGACTTTTCCGGCGAGGTGATAGATCTCGCTGATGCCTTCGACGGCGCGTTTGTTGTCGTCAGCGTTCGTGATCGAGCCGGCGAATGTTTCGACTCCGAGATCGACAAGCCAATCGGGAATCGAAGTTGCCATGACGCGGATGTCTTTGGCGCCGTCCTCGGTCAGTTGGCGAACAAGATGTGCGCCGAGGAAGCCTGTGCCGCCGGTGATCAGCGTCACGGCGCGTTGTCGCTTTTCGATTGCCGCGCGACGCTTGGTGCCGGTCGTGACGGGCGTCAGCCGAGCGGTGCGTTTGCCGGAAGTTTTGGAGGGCATTCTAGTTCTTGGTACTTTGTCTTTTGTTCTTTGTAAGAAGTTCGATGGTCAAGTACAAAGCTCAAAGTACAAAGCTCAACCCGTCACCATCTCAACCGCTTCAATCTCTTTCTTGCGGTCGCTCTTCCACTGCCGTCGCAATTCTTTCGCGTCAAATTCATTGCGCGTGCGATCGCGCAGGTTCACGACCTCGTGCCTCACGCGAGCTGCAATCAACCGGTAGGCTTCCGTGCGCGGCATGCCTTTCGTCATCTCTTCCAGTTCTTCGATTTCGAGAAAGCGTCCGATACGAGCGCCGACGTCGCGGTTTTTGATGAGCGTCGTTCCCTTGGGCATCGCTTCGTAAGTTCCGTCGAGATACATCGGCAGGATACCCACGCGCGCGTGTAGCGCGAGATATCCGACGACGGGTTTGAAGTCGGCCAGGATGCCGGTCATCGAACGTGTACCTTCCGGGAAGATAAGCGCGTTATACCCACGATCGAGAAACGACTTCGCGTGCCGAAGTGACTGTCGTAGCGAGCCCGTGCGCTCCATCGGCACGAGATTAGTAAAGTTCTCCATCACCGCACGCTTGTACTTCGTGTCGAAGAAATAATCGGCAGCGGCGAGTGCGACCAGATCTCTCCCGAATTCATCGAGGGCCATTTTCGTCAGACCCATATCGAGGTGCGAACAGTGATTTGCGGCGACGAGGAAATTGGTATGCGGCGGAATGTTCGAGCGCCCTTCGTAATGTGTCCGCAGGAATTGATCGTAGAGAAAGCGCTGGAGCAAATCGCCGGCTTTGTTGCCAGCCGTTCGCACGAACGAAGGAATGTGAATTTCGTCGTCTTTGCGTTGATCGTCGACACGCGTCGCCTGTTTTGTTGACGCACCGGGCTGGCGAGCGACGACCGTTAACAACTCTCTCACGTCCTGAACTTCATTGAATCGCTCCGGAGCTGAGATGGAACCGCCCGCGCCCTCGATCGCGGTCGCAAGCTCGACAAACATCAAACTGTCAAAACCAAGATCGCTCAACCGCGTGTCGATAGAGACTTCCGAGCGAGGACGATTTGCAACGCTTGCAACCACTCCCATCAGCCACGTCGAATCGGTGTTCGCGCTTTCTGGAGCCGTACTGCGCCGTCCGGATTTCTGACTCTCTTCGAGCGACTCCATGATTTGAACCACTTCACGTCGCTTCACTTTCCGTGTGGCGGTGCGTGGCAGTTCGATATCTGTGAAATGTAAAACTTTCACTCGTTTGTAATAGGGCAGGGAAGCAGAGACTTCGCGGAAGTGCTCTTCGACGAGACGGTGCAGCGCCGCTCGCGAGAGTGAAATGTCGAATTCGTCGTCAGCAACGACGAGACACGCCACTTTCTCGCCGATCCCATCAGGCAAGCCGACGATGCTCAGTTCTTTGACGTAGCGCGAGTTGCCGTAGGTCTCTTCGAGTTCGTCTGGATAAACATTTTTGCCGTTTGTATCGACAATGATTTCTTTCGAACGACCAACGAGGTAAAGATTGCCGTCGTCGTCAACGCGACCGAGATCGCCCGTGTAGAGCCAGCGATCCACGAGTGTCTTGCGCGTGGAAGCTTCATCCTCGTAGTAACCAAGCATCACGTTTGGACCACGTGCAATTACTTCGCCGACGCCGGTCGCGTCCGGTTCGGCAATGCGCACTTCAACACCGGGCAGCGGTTTACCCACTGTGCCGGTAAGCAGGCGATTCTCTGGTCTGGTGACTGTCAGCACCGGTGACGCTTCGGTTAGACCATAGCCTTCGAGGATCGTGAACCCAAGTCCGTGAAAGTCGCGCTGAATCTTTTCGCTGAGTGCGGAGCCACCACTGATGAAATAGCGAATGCGCCCGCCGAGGCCTTCGTGGATCGGATAGAACAGGACCTGCCCAAAGTTCAGCGGTGTCTTATCGCGCAGCCAGGCGTTGGCGAAGATCAGATTATCGGCAGTCTTGCCAATCCAGTCGCTGCGCTCGTAAAGACGATTCTTGATGCGGCGGTGCAGCAGTTCCCAAAGTGCCGGAACGCCGACCATTCCTGTTACGTGGCCGTTCTTGATTGCCTTCGCGAGCGCGTCGCTTGTGAGCTCAGGAAGGTACGTTATCTGCGCGCCACGACTCAACGGTGTCAAAAAGCCTGTTGAGAACTCAAACGTGTGATGCAAAGGCAAAACTGACAAGACGCCGTCGTGAGTCGTCATGTCAAAAACCGACGACAACATCGAGACCATGCTCGTCAGATTGCGATGCGAAAGCATCACGCCTTTTGGTTGGCCCGTCGTGCCGGATGTAAAGATAAGTGAAGCGACGTTTTGCGCCTGAACACGTTTCGGCAACAGCGCGATACGTTCGTCTTCGGTTTGCTCGTCCGGTAACGCGAAGACGTCGTCGTAAGTCCAGATGCGAGTGAGTCCCTGTTTACTGAGTCGCTCTTGTAAATCCGGATGATCGTTAAGAACCGCTTCGCTGCAGATAACTCCTGCGGCATTTCCTGCGCGCGCAAAGTTGAGTATCTCAGCCGTAGAACTTTCCGGATCACATGGGATACACGTGGCGCCCGTCTTGAGCACACCGAAATAGCTCATGCCCCATTCGGGTGCGTTAGCGCTGACTAGCATGACGCGGTCGCCGTGCTTGATGCCCTGGCTTGCGAGAAACCCCGCAACGCGCGTCGCAAGCTCGCGTAGATCGGCGTACGTGTATTGTTCCTTGCGCCCATCTCGCTCGATACGCATCGCGACTCTGGTCGCGTGGCGCTTGGTAGAAGTCTCAAACAGTTCGAGCAGATCGCGATACGTGTAGACGCGCTTCGGCTGCGCGCGCATCTCGTCTTCGAGGGTTGGAAATACCCATTTGGTGAGTCCGGGCAAATGTATGTTGAGCCAGTAGTTGTACCAGTCAAACATTTCCGGATTCCAGGTGATCAGGTTCCGTTCGTCTTCACTGATGCGATTGAAAAGTGTGCGGACGTTGTCGGACCGAAACACATAGGCATTTTCCACAGTGAAGGGGCGAAACATGTCGAAAGCTTCGCTGGTTTCGCGCGTGAATTCTTCAACACGTTCGACACTCGTCTTGACCTTATCGATCACTTCGCCGACACGACCGCCACCCCAACGTGGTCGCACACGATCCAACAACGACGACGCCTTCTTGGCAGCCGAGTTGAACATCGGCAAGGACGTGTTTTCGAATTTCGACACCGTGACCGGACGCGGTTCCATGCGCGCCGCGATATTGTTCAGAATCTTGATGCCGGAGTCCTTCTCTTCGAAGTGCCTGCGTTTATCGAGTCCGCAAAGACCGATGATTCTTTCCATGTTATTAGCGTTCGCGTCGCCGGTGGCTGCCTGAAAGACTAGCTCCGGTGTTTCGACGCACGCCTGTGCCGAGACTGCCAACATGACCGACGCGACCTGGTCCACGGGTGTGATGTCGAGAATCAGTTTCGGATCGGCGGGAATCTGTGTCTGGCCTTTGCGAATGAGAAAGATGATCGGCGCCGTGGTCGTAAAGCCTTCATTCCAACCCGGAAACGGATAAGACATTGCCGATTCGACGATGCTTGGCCGCACAATGCAGCGCACCATTTCCGTCTCGGCAGCGACGAGTTGTTCGCCGAGTGATTTTGTATACGTGTAGATGTTGGGCCAACCCCAGTACGCAGCGCGCTCGACGCCGAGATCCGTAAGACGAGTGCGCGTCCAGACTTTGCGCTCGCGCGCGACTGCGAGTCCAAGAGCATCAGGGTCGTCGACGTCGCGACCTTCCTCGTTGAGTCGTTTGCGTGCGAGTTCACGAAAGCGCGCCGTCATCATCGCGTCGCGAGCTTCATCCCTGACGCGGTCTGCGAGCTTGGCACAATCTGCAATCTCCTGATCGACCGAGAACTGCACGCCTGCCATCTCCGGTTCGCGGTGGCGAGGGAAGTAACCAATAACCGGGTCGTTCTCCCAAACAGCACCGGAACGATTGCCCGCAACGAAACAGGTTGAGACATGGACCAGGGCCGGACGTTTCATTCGGCGCGCGAAGGCGATGACGTTTTGTGTCCCAACGACGTTCGTGCGCAGTCCACTCTCGAGCGTGGGGTTGAAAGTTACGTTACCTGCGGAGTTGATGATGATGTCGATATCGTCAGCGATCGCCTGTGCTTCTTCTTCAGAGTAGCCGAAGTTTGTCTCGGCGATGTCGCCACCTCTAACGATTACCTTGTCGTTGACGAAACCTTCAAGTGCGCTGCCATATCGTTCGCGCAGTGGATCAAATGGAGGAGCAGTGATGATGTTGTTCCAAAAACGATTTTCTGACTCTTCCTGCGAGCGAGCGCGCACGGTGAGGTAGATCTTGCCGACGTTCGGGAAGCGATATAGCAACATGCTCAGCGTTACTTTGCCGAGAAACCCCGTGCTTCCGATCAGAAAGATCTTTCGGTCTCTGTAGATTTCAGTTGGTGATAATTTCATGTTCTTCGTTCTCAGTACTTTGTGCTTTGCTTTCTAACCAAGAACAAAGCACAAAGAACCAAGATCTTTATTCCATATCCGCAATGCCGATCATCGGCTGATGCAGCATCGTGATCTCTGCGGAATTGCCCATGTAGCTGCGCGCCATCGCAATTGCCTCTGTCAAATTGTCGGCGCGTTCCCAACCGAGAATCCCGGGCACGTGCGCATTTTCTGCCCCGGCAGCGATTACATGACCGACGTGCTGGCGACCATTCTCGCCCCAGTACCACATAAAGAATGGGTGCGCGCCATGATAGGCGTTGCCGCGGCGATACATCTCGATGTAACTCGGATTGTTTGCAAACTCGCGCTCGTATTTCTCACGCAACGTGAACGCATCGCGCGTCTCAGGTAACAAGCGATTGAAGAACTCGATATAGCTCGGGTGAAACTGGTGATCGAAATCGTCGTAGCACGGGTGATGCAGAATCATCACGCCGCCTTTCTTCAACAGCGGCTTGTTGCGATAGAAATTGAAGTGATAACCGAGCGCCATCACCTGGACCAGCAACGGATTCAGGATCGAGTAGACGTTATACGGTGAAATATCGGGAATGCCCGTGATCAGAATGTCGGCCTGGCCGCGGATCGGAATCAAATACTGCTCCATTCCCTTGGCGATGATCTTCTCGTGAACCAGATCTGTCTTGCCGGCGTAGCACGCGGTCATCTCGTATTGCGCCGGTCGCGAATGCAAAAGCTTGCGACGCGCCGGACGCGGCAACTTGCTCATCGTGTATCGCATGGCTTCAAACTTCATGCGATCGAACGCAGAGAAGTCGTCTTCGTTGCGCAGCAGGAAGTCCATATCCGGCCCGTACATGCGATTGTTGATGGCAGTCTCGATGTGGAAGACGTTCAGCGTTTCGTCGACGATCTTCCCGAGACGTATCACCTTGTGATTCAACGCCGAGCGCGCCGGATCCATGTAACTGTCTGAATCACGAATTGTCTGCGGATCGTGATGCGCTCGCAGCGATTCGTAGTCACAGAGTCCGACTGCGACTGACTTGTGACCACCATCCATCGGCACGAAGTTGAGGTTGACGTAAATCAGAAGATCGCTTTCCGCACAGCGACGATTGAGTGTGAGAGGTTCCTTGTGTCTGGTCTCGCCGATCTTGATAAGACCGTCGGCCCATTCGGCGTCGTGGTTGTAGTAACGGTCGGGATAGTATTCAGAGAAAATTCGCGGCCCCACCATCCGTTTCATTTCCCACTCGGTCATCTTCCGGTGGAGCGAGTTGGCAATGATGATGTGGACGTCGTCGACACCATGTCCGGCAAGCATGTCCAGAACGATCTCGAGGACCGTCTGGCGAATGTCAGGCGTGGCCATCGGCGGAAGAGGCAAACTGATGTCATCAACCGCAACAGTGACGCGCATTCCCGGTTCGAGTTGTGCAAACAGGGGATCGCAACCGAGCGGGTGATTCAAGGCGTAACGAATAGCAGCTTCGCGATTGGGAAGACCTTTGATCGACGGATTCGGATAGAGTACACGCGTTCCGATCGGCAAGTCTTCGAGAATGAAGTCCTCACCGGAAGGCATGATGCGTGGCGCACTGTCGCGATCGATGTAGATTACTGATTCGTGTGTTTTGCGTCGAAGTTGAAGTGCCATCAGTTTATTTAGCCACGGATTAACACAGATTTATTTAAGATTAAGTATGGGCCAGTCATGATGCAGTGCCGTTTGTCGCAGACGCATGTCGGGATTTATTACTGCCGGATGACCCACGATCGAAAGCATCGGCAGGTCGCTCATGCTGTCCGTATAAGCGTA
>DASTVU010000324.1:0-3751 GCA_035758935.1 Pyrinomonadaceae bacterium
GCCTTTGCCGTGAGCGAGTAAGTACCAGCAGTTACATTGTTCCAGGCGAAGCTGTATGGCGCGACCGTATCAGTATTCAGCAACGTGGTGCCCTGGAAGAACTCCACCTTGCTGATGGTCCCATCTGGATCACTGGCACTGACGTTGATTAGGATATTTGCCGGTGGATTGAATACGGCATTATTCAACGGGCTTGTGATGGCCACCGCCGGTGCTGCATTCGAGATAACCGTAATGGCGTTGGACGGGGTGACCGCACCGTTGTTGTCGGTAGCCTTCGCCGTGAGCGAGTAAGTACCGGCAGTTACATTGTTCCAGGCGAAGCTGTATGGCGCGACAGTATCGGTGTTCAGCAACGTCGTGCCCTGATAGAACTCCACCTTGCTGATGGTCCCATCTGGATCACTGGCGCTGGCGTCGATCGTGATGCTGGCTGGCGCAGTGAATACGGCGTTATTGCTTGGGCTCGTGATGCTCACCACGGGGGCTGCATTTACGGGCTCTTCCGTCGCAACCAGTTTGGACCCAGCGTAGATATATTCCTTTGTTATGGGCAGCGGACTAGGCAAAGCGACCGGGATGGTAGTCGCCGTATTCGAGGTGCGATTAGCCGGCGTTAAACTACCCAATTTCGCAACAGCAGCGCCGCAGAGCGAAACGCAAATAATCGCGCAGCCAACGAGAAGGTTGCGTCTCTTATTCAGTTGGATGGGATTCCGTTTTGCTCTTTTTTTAAATGTACGCATAAGCTCCTCGCTTCTCGTAGCTTCGCTTTCGTCAAATTGTGTGAGCCTCAACTGGACATAAAACTCTTCATGTGTTGAGACACTCCGCAGGCGAACGCACACCTGTCCTACATCACGGCAGCCCACCGTAATTTCGAACCACTCTGGGAAATGCTCGTGATTACTGTGCTGTGATCAGAGTTCGCCCATGAGTTTCAAAGTTCGTGTTTGATTTTGTGGCTCTGAGAGTTTGCGTTAAGATGAGTTTACGGACGCATCCTTTGCACAACTGCTGCAGAGTCATGTGTTGTATGAGCTCCGTAGTCAGCTACAACTGATTACGGAGCTTTCGTTTTTATACGAAACCCAAAAACAGTATTCTTTTGCGATGCTGGGCTAGAGCGGTTAAAAAGAGTCGACGCGATTGCTTGGGGAGTAATTCGCGTGTGAACCTGAGAGATCGCCACGCAATTTACACTTGGTCTAGAAACGTGTCAACAGAAATATTGACATACTACAAAATTGGACCAGTCCGTCCATGATCTTCGCAGACTTATCCGTTGTTGCGCTACTATAACTAGCCGGGCACATGAAAGAAACATTCATCCATGAGAAAGCACTCGTCGAAACAGACGCGATTGGAGAAGGTACGCGCATATGGGCGTTCGCGCATGTACTGAAGGACGTCCGTATCGGCTCTCACTGCAATATCGGCGATCACGCTTTTATTGAAAGTGGAGTCACAATCGGAAACAACGTGACGATCAAGAATGGAGTCTGCGTCTGGCAGCACGTGCACGTGGCTGATAACGTGTTTCTTGGTCCAAATGCGGTGCTAACCAACGATCTCACTCCGCGCAGTCGCGACGCGAACTGGATACCAGTGGAAACGTGGATCGAAGAAGGAGTTACTATCGGCGCAAACGCCACGATAGTCTGCGGCGTCAGACTGGGCCAACGTTGCCTCATCGGCGCAGGCGCAGTCGTCACTCACGACGTTCGACCTCACGAGTTAGTTTACGGGAATCCTGCGCGACACGGTGGTTGGGTGTGTTTTTGTGCGCAGTCTTTGCAGCCGGATCGCGAGACGGTTACGACTTGTGCTCGCTGCGGGCGAAAGTACGAAGTTGGAGATGGCGGCGTCCAGGAACTCGCCTGATACGCTATGGAGTTTTCGTTTCCGCGCTTGCCGGACGCTTCGGCGACACTTCAGTGATCGCCTCAACCTTGCTTCTATCCAGAAAAGATACAACCCCGCTACGCCGGAACCAGATGCCCTGCTTGTCTTCCCACGCTGCATCGGCTTCGAGTGACGATCCATCCTTCATCCTTATGATCGTGCGTTCGCCTTCTGCCGTATTCTTGCCACCGGTCGCTATTGGACCATGATTGACAACTACCGGCACAGGTGTAGCTGTGGCGGGAGCGGCGGGACTTGCTTCTGGACTGGCTTCAGCTTCAGCAGGACTTTCAGTCTCAGTTGGTGACGCCGTCTCGCTCGGCTGTAACTGACTCGGCGGCACCACCGCTATCTGATTGGATTTAGGAGCAGTGGTTTCGGTGTTCTGATTGTTCTGACGATCCTGCAGTGCGGTCTCGCGACTCGGCGCAAGAAAAACGATGTACAGCAGCACGCAGACGATGATGCCAATAAGTCCGCCAATCACTCCTGTCACCCACAGAGGCGTAGGCCCTGACGATGGCTTCGTCTCGCTAATCGCTCGAGGAGAGTCAGTCAGCTTCACGAGCTCCGACCCATCCATATCGCAAAACGCCTTCTGATTGTCGAAGACCTCATTACACTCAGGACACTGTTTCATACTCCACTCCTAGCCAAAACCAAATTCGCCAAAAGGCACATAAACAATTAGTGAACCAGAATACGCTTTCTTAACTTCCCTTCACTCTCTTTTGTGCTTTTTGTGCCTTTTTGTGGCTACACTTTTTGTGTGCCTTGGTGGCTACTTAAGCAGACTGAGAATGTTCGAGAAGTCGTCGGTCCAAACTATGTCTCCCTGCACTCTGGTCCAGCGCGAATCGCTCGCGATCGATCCCAGTGTGGCGTCGTTACGCGCCATCACCACCCACACCGATGGATACTTGCCGGTCAAGTTTCGTTCGATGTCCCGGCGAATAAACGCTGAGAGCCCGGCACGCTTCGACAAACCCGAGAGCAAAGGCTCGAGATTCAGATAACGATTACTGATGTGAAACGCAAGCATCCCATCGTCCGACACCTTGTTCAGATAAAGATCCATTGCTTCGGTCGTCAAAAGATGAGCGGGCACAGAGTCGGAGCTGAATGCATCCATGATCAGCAATCCGTATTTGCCGGCCGGCGCCTCGCGTAATCTCAAGCGCGCATCACCCAGAATCATCCGGTACGAACCCTTGGTACAATCACTGATAAACGTGAAATAGCTCGGCTCTGAAGCAATGCGTACGATTGCCGGATCGATGTCATAAAAGTCCCACTGCTGTCCTGGCAAAGAATACGTTCCGATCGTACCTGCGCCAAGCCCAGTAGCCGCCACCGGCAGAGTTGCCGGCTTGCTATTATAGACGTCAAACACTTCACCCAATGGTCCAGTCCTGTGATAGTACGAAGTCGGCTCACATTTTCGCACCGAGTCCTTCATCTGCACACCATGAACCGTGCTGCCATGGTAGAGACGCCGGAAGTCTTCATTCGGACTGGTAGTCACGCGCCACACACTAAAGAAGTTCCGTTCAGTTGCCAGAGTCTCCACTGACGCATTCGTGTAAGGAATCGAAGCAAACATCAGTGCCGCCAAAGATAAGGCGAATACGAACGGACGCCGGAAACTGAAAACAAAAACCAGCAGGAGCGGGAGCAGCAGCACAATGCCGTTCTCCAGTTGTGCACGAAGCTCAAGGCGTGGAATTGTCAGCGCCAGAGCAAACGTCACTACAAAGATGAGGACCGGAAACGTGGTTCGCATCAGCGACTTCGTCTTCTGTTCCTGCATGGTCACCGGGCGTATGAGACACGCCAGAATTATCGC
>DASTVU010000325.1:0-3883 GCA_035758935.1 Pyrinomonadaceae bacterium
ACGTCTGATCAAAACCACGGGCGGCCACGGAGGGCCGCCCCTACAGTACGTTCGATCTGGTTGGATATTCTTTACTGCTTATACTCGAAGCGCGCGACGTCTGATTCGCCGAGGATCACGATGTCGCCCGTCTTCAACGACGTCTCGGTCACTCGCGCCGATCTCGGGTCGTTCACAAACGTGCCGTTACGTGAACTCTGATCCTCGATAACGACGAGACCATTCCTGACTCCGATCCACACATGACGCTTTGAGATTCTCGGATCTGCAATCACGATCTGAGACGAACCACCATCGCGTCCGATAAAATCGCCTTCAGCATTTACCTTAAATTCCTGGCCCGACAGTGGTCCCGAAACAAATCTGATAGATCCATAGCTCTTCGCGAACGAATCGTCGTCGGCTGTGAGCGCGACTGTCCGCGACAGATCGACAGTCATACCCTGATCGCCTCCAACCACTCGCGGCATCGGTGGCGGCGAAGGTGAATGAGCTGCCGGAGATGATGGCGCCGGAGCAGGAGGAGGTGGCGCAGATGCTGGTGTTGGCGGACGGTACGCCTTGGCGTCCGGAGTCGCCGGCCCTGCGGCTTTAGCCTTCTTACGTTTCTTCGCGATTATGATACCAACTACGACGATGATAATGAGCCCCAGTATCAGCAGCAGAACAACCACTACGACGACCACGATCCATACGGGAAAACTGGATTTCTCTTTTCCTTCCGCCTTAGCCTGTTGACTACTTTGGACCAGCCGATCTACTTCGGAGTGTTGCGGAAATAGTCTCTTGACCTCTTCAAACTTTGGAATCGCGGACGAGTAATACTGGTCCCAGTAATAGCCCAATCCCTCGCGGAAGATCGTGTCGGTTGGACCCATATCGTTCGTAGCACCGGCACTCTTTACATACTCCATCACCGTGTTTGAAGGCACGATAAACGAGAAGCCCGACACTTCCTGGCCGTTTACCGTGTCGCCGCGAAACGTGAGTAGACCGACTACTTCGTTGGCATCGTTCAAGACAGGGCCGCCGGAGTTTCCGTGCGTGGCCGGAGTGCTCGTCTGGAGAATGGGAGCTCCACTCGATGCCTGTTTCTTCGCCGAGATCTTGCCGTCGTTAATAGTTGCTTCAAGCGAAGAGCGACTGCTGAGCAATCCGGAATTAAAGGTGTCGGCGGCGCCCGGATAACCGATGACGGTGACGTGATCCTGTAGTTGAACTTTATCCGAATCGGCGAGCTTAAGAATGGGAGCGTTTCTCACCTCAATCTTGATGACGGCGACGTCTTTACCCTGGTCGTTGCCTTCCCCGGTCGGGGCGCCATACTGCTTAATTTCAAAGGGGAACGCGCTGCCGTCGGGAATGACGACGTGGTGAATGACCTGGAAGCTTTGGAGCGTACTGTGCTGGTTGATAAAATTCGCATTGAGGCTGCCCGGTTCCTTGCCGATTTGTTTGGCGATCTGTTGCACCATTTGCCAGAAGAGAGCTTGTTTCGCTTTCTCTTCGCCGTCCTTTGTCATTGAGACGACGTGGGCATTGGTTGCGATATATCCGTTGGAGCTGATGAAGAAGCCTGAGCCGAGACTGATGGCTGATACGTCATACGACTGTCCCTGGTAGCCGGGAGGCTGGAACCAGATCTTTCCGATGGCTCCATCAAAAATGCGAACTACTGCTGGTTTGCTGTACATTGCGAGCCGCTCGCCGTCTGATACGGCGTGGACGACGAACGGACGTTGCGAGGGAAGCAATGTTACGACCAGGAAAAGAGCGCCTGTTGCAATAAAAAGCAGTCTGCGCATAGAGAAAGCTCCTTGGGGATGTTTATTGGCAGTCAATGATGTTTAGGTCTCAAACGGCAAAGAAGATTACCGGCGGCTACTGATCTGAAAAGTAAGTGTGCTTCTAATGGAATTCCCGTCGAAAGTCAATGAAAAAGCATAAACAAGCCAGCTACATAAAAGCACAAGAAGCACAAAATGAGCCAACAATTTTGCGTACCGTTACTGAACGCCTGCGACAAGAAAACGTGTTACTTTCTGAGTAGAGTCAACTTGGCACGTTGCTTGCTCAATTGGAACTAGCTTTGCTCAGTTAGGGGGTTAGAAAGCGTGATGAAGAAGATAGGCCTTTTTACGATACCGTTAATTGCGGTTCTGGGTATCGGATGTTCGACTGCGAATCAGACCGCTGATGCCAACGCAAACGCAGCCACGACCGCTCAGGTGACAACGTCACCTGGTCCAGACAATTCAGAAATCTCTACCAGCGTAGACGCTAGTGGTACGCGAACCGAAACAAGAACCTTCCGTGATAATCCGCGCGTCTCTAAAGTAGTTGTTACTACACCTCGCAACGGCGCACGAACCGTTAAGGTGACTTCGCGAAGCGGCGAGGAGAAAGTTGTAGACACGACGGAGAACGTGCTCGAAGCCACTGGTGAACAGGTAGCCCACGCCGCAGGATTTGTGGCAGACAAGAGTGAGGATATCGGTAGCGAGGTCGGGGACAAAGCCGAAGACGTTAAAGATAAGACCGTCTCGACCAGCAAGGATGTAGGAGAAAAAACGGTTGAAGGCGCCAAGAAAGTAGGAGACAAGACAGTCACCGGCGCGAAGAAAGTTGGCGACAAGACAGTGACCGGCGCGAAGAAAGTCGGCAGTGCCGTTAAGAAAGTAATACCGTAACCGAATACAACTTGATAAGCCGAAACGGCGCAAGAAGCACAAAATGGAAAACTCTTTCTGTTTTGTGCTTTTTGTGCCTTTTTGTGGCTATACTACTCGCGGCAAGGAGGAGGACCCCCATGGCAGACACTTCGAGGTTTACGATCATTTGTCCCTGCTGCGAGACGGCAATGATGATTGATGCGCAGACGGGCGCAATCCTCTCGCACGAGGAAAAGGCCAAGCCGCTTGCTTCATTCGACGAGATGGTCAAAGGTCTCGATAAACAGAAGCAAATGCGCGAACAAATCTTTGCGCAGGAACTCAGTTCTATGAAAGACCGCGACCGAATTCTCGAAGAGAAGTTTCAGGAAGCAATGAAACGGGCTGAGAAAGACAAAGACAAGCCCTATCGAAATCCCCTCGACATCGATTAACCAATGGAGAACCGTTGATGGCTCGTATTTTAACTCGCCTTATTCTCAGTGCCTGTCTCCTCGCAATAGTACAAATAACCGGGTTGGCACAAACCCGGATGCCGCAACTCAAATTCACCGATCGTACACTACCGAATGGAATGCGCATCTTGAGTGCTCCCGATCACGGGAGTCCGACTGTCGCCATCCAGGTCTGGTATCACGTCGGCTCAAAAGACGATCCCGACAAACGTAGCGGCTTTGCACATCTCTTCGAGCACATCATGTTCAAGAGTACAAAGAACATGAAGTCGGAGATGATGGATCGTCTCACCGAAGACGTCGGCGGATTCAACAATGCATTCACCGCTGACGATGTGACGGTTTATTTCGAAGTGGTGCCGTCCAACTATCTCGAGACACTGATCTGGGCTGAAGCCGATCGTCTTTCCGGTTTGAATGTTGACGACGCGAATTTCAAGTCGGAACGTGACGTGGTGAAGGAAGAGTTTCGACAGAGCGTTCTCGCGCCGCCGTATGGCCGCTTTTTTTATAAGCTCCAGGAAAAATCGTTTGTTGAGCATCCATACAAGCGCCCGGGAATCGGGAGCATTGAAGATCTCGATGCTGCTTCGCTAAAGGACGTACAGGACTTTCACAGCACTTTTTACCGGCCTGACAATGCGACACTCGTCATCGTCGGCGACTTCGATCCAAAACAACTGGACACGTGGATCGATAAATACTTTGTTCCGATTGCCAAGCCGAATCGCCCGCTGCCACGCGTGCAAGTTAAAG